>JAPPKI010000463.1 GCA_028820035.1 bacterium
ACCCAGGCGATTCGAGATGGAGGCTGTGACATGTGGCCCATCTCCTCGCCCCGCACCGTGGACCTCAACGTGAGTTGGGATCAGACGATGGTGTTCATGATGCTGCCCAAAGGGTGGAACCAGATCATGGGAGTGGCAGGCGAAGCCCGGCAGGAGATGCTGGCCGATCCCGGCTGGCGGGAGATCGCCCGCAACGAGTGGGACGCCACCGAGAAGTCGTTGTTCCCCATCAATCGGCCCGACTTCGCGCGATTCACCTCGGTGACCCGCTCCGAGAACGACGGCTGGCTGGGGCGCTCGCTGGCCGAGTTGACCGAGGCTCGGGGCGGCCACCCCTCGGATGTGTTCGCCGACTGGATTCTGGAGAACGACTTGGAGCCCGGCGTGGTGGCCATGGGGGTGAGCAACAGCAACATTGACGCCGTAGCTCAGATGATCGCCGACGACCGCTGTCTGATCAGCGCCTCCGATGCCGGGGCCCATGTGCAGATGATGTGCGCGGCGGGCGATACCACCCTGCTGTTGACCCGCCATGTGCGCGAGCGGGGCGATCTCGAACTCGAGCAGGCGGTGTATGAGATCACCGGTCGCCAGGCGGAGATCTTGGGGTTCAACGACCGGGGCCGCCTGCTGCCCGGCTATGCCGGTGACGTGACGGTGTTCGACTTGGACGAGCTCTCCTGGGACACCGATGGGTTCGTGTCCGACCTGCCCTCGGGCGCTCCTCGCTTGCGGCGTCCAGCAGGGGGATACCGGGCCACCGCGGTCAACGGCGTGCTCACCCAGGTGGAGGGATCGCTCACCGGCGCCAACCCCGGCGCGGTGCTCGACGCCAACACCCCGGCGCCCTGAGCCCGACCGCTAAGACGTCGCGGCGATCTTGAGGGGGAACAGCTCCGCCACGCGGTGAAAATCCTGATCAGCGGTCAAGATCTCTGATCCGGTACGCAGCGCGATGTTGGCGATCATGCAGACGATGTATCCCGGTGGGGTGACGCCGTTGGCTCGGCAAACCCGGTTGATGCGAGCTGCACCCTCGAAGTCGGCCACATGGTCCACCGAGACCCAGGACACCGACGTCAGCAGGTTGTAGAGCTGCTGGTGGCTCTGAGTGTCTTTGGCCCCTCCCAGCACCTCCATAAGTACCGGTTCGGTGACTGCGACATTCTGTCCGCCCTCGGAGATGAGCTCGACCAGTTTTCGGTGGGCCGGGGAGTCGGTGCCCCGGTCGAACTCCATCCACGCTGAGGTATCGGCGAGGATCACCCGACGGTATCGATGGGCTGAAGGCCGGTATCGGGCGGGATCTCGCCAATGAGCTGCGCCCCCTGCATCGAGAGGATCTCGTTGGTGGTCAGGGGCTGGCCGGCCGAATGGCGAAGGGCGAGATGAACGGCCTCGGTCTTGGTGCGCACCCCGTAGCGGCGCATGACTATGTCGATTAGCCGGTCGTCGATCTCAATATTGGTGCGGGTTCGGTCGTCCACGATTCCAGACTACACCTGATAGGTGTAGTAAGTGGGGTAATAGTGTATTACGCCTAATAGTCCTGGCCACGAGACGCGTTGTGGGCGCCCCAGCCATCGGGAATGTAACCGTCCATAGTCACTGAACGCTCGGTGAACAGCCAGCGGTCGTCCACCACGCCATATTGGTCGATGTAGCGGCCCCAGTGGTCGAGGCCGTGCTCCATGATCACGTGGTAGTAGCAGCGTCCCCTGGCCTCGGTGGGTGAGAGCAGGTCGATCTGGTGGGTGGCGGTGTGGTGGCGAATGTACTTGGGGGTGCCGCCGCCGATCTGGGACAGGGTGTCTTGGGCGCCGGTGAAGATGGTGCGGATCTCGTCGATGCCGTACTTGTCGGGCTGTGTCGGGGTCCGCATGATGGCGTCGGGGGCGAACAGATCCATTACTTGGTCGAACCGACCCGAATCCCCGTTGGCGTTGTACCGGGCCACCAGATCCCGGATCGATTCCCGAGCTATCAATTCCCACTGCTCCATAGCCCGACCGTACATCGTCTCGGCGCCTGGTTGGCGGTTAGGGTGCGGGGGTTAGCTTTGACGACATAACTCCGGTGTTGGTGGGGGTGGGGACGGCGGCGCAGCGGTTGGACGATCCGACCGAGGCGAAAGAGGCGGTGGCGCTGATGGCTGAGGCGCTGATTGAGGCGGCTGATGATGCCGGCACCGGCAGTCTTATTGGCCGGTTGGACCAGGTGAGGGTTACCAAGGGGACTTGGGGGTATACCGATCCGGCTGGCTGGGTGGCCGATGCGGTGGGGGCGAATCAGGCTCGCAGTTTTCTGTCCGACGTGGGCATCTTGCAGACCTCGGTGATGGGCGATGCGGCGGCTTCCATTGCGTCGGGTTTGGCCGACGTGGTGGCGGTGGTGGGCGGAGAGGCCAAGTACCGGGGTTTGCGAGCGTCGATTACCGGCGTCGATGCCCCCGACACCGACCAAGGAGGGGCCGAGCCGGACGACTTCGTCACTCCTCGAGGCATGATCATCAGCCGGGCGGAGATTGACACCGGGCTGGTGATGGCCACTCACCACTACGCCATGATCGAGAACGCCCGCCGGTTCGCCGACGGCCAAACTATCGACGAGCACCGAGATGTGGTAGCTGGGCTATGGGCCCGCTTTGCGCAGGTAGCCGCATCGAATCCCGACGCCTGGTTCCAAGAGGGACTAGACGCCTCGGCCATCGCTACGCCGGAGAACGGTAACCGGATGTTGGCCTGGCCGTATACAAAGTGGCACAACTCCCAGTGGAACGTGGACCAGGCCGCCGCGCTGATCTTCTGCTCGGCTGGAACTGCCCGAGCACTCGGCATCTCTTCGGATCGCTGGGTGTTCCCCTGGGCCGCGGCCGAGTCCAACCACATGGTGCCGGTGACCGAGCGGCCCGAACTCCACCGCAGTCCGGGGTTCGCCTACGCCGGCCGGGCAGTAGCCGACCATGTGGGCATGGCCCCTAGCGAGGCTGGCCACGTGGACCTGTATTCCTGCTTCCCTATCGCGGTGCGCACCCAGGCGCTGGAGTTGGGCTTCGACTTGGACCGGGACCTGACCGTGACCGGGGGCATGACCTGGGCCGGAGGACCGCTCAACAACTACGTGATCCAGGCGGCGGTGAAGATGGCCCAGGTGTTGCGGGCCGATCCCGTGTCGACCGGGCTGCTGACCTCCATCAGCGGGATGATCACCAAGCAGGGGGCCAGCATGTGGTCGGCCCAACCCCCGTCGCAGGCGTTCGCCAACATCGACGTGACCGAGGCAGTGGCCGCTGAGCTTCAGCCCAAGCCCTACCGGACGGGTGACAACGAGACAGCGGAAGTTGTGTCCTACACCGTGATTTGGGGCCGGGAAGGTCCAGAGCGGGCGGTGGCTATCGGCGAATTCGCTGACGGGGCCCGAAGTCTACTCGTCTCCGCCGTTCCCGCCGTCATGGCCTCCGCTGTCGCCGGGGAGTTCTGCGGGCGCCACGTCATCGCCGGTGCCGACGGCTCGTTCACGCCTACCGACTGAGCTCGGCTCGGGGTTTTCGACGGCGTCGTTCTCATTGCGGATCCACACGGTGCGCTGGGGGAAGGGGATCTCGATGCCGGCCTCGTCGAAGGCCTTCTTGATGCGAGCCCGGAGCACACGTCCAACCCCCCACTGCTCGCTGGGGTCGGTCTTGACCACCAGGCGGATGACCACGGCATCGTTGCCCAGCTCCTGAACCCCCCACACCGAGGGCTCTTCCAGAACGGTGAGGTCCGGGTCGTTTTCCTGCCACAGCTCGTCGGCTACCGCCTTCATGATCTCGCTGGCCTGGTCGATGTCGGTGTCGTAGCTGACCCCGATATCCAAGATGGCCCGCGACCACAACTGCGAGTGGTTGGCCGTCCGGCGAATCTCCCCGTTGGGCACAGTCCATACAACGCCGCCCACGTCTCGCAGGGTGGTTGTGCGCAGGCTGACCTTCTCGATGGTGCCCGAGGTGTCGCCCACGTCCACCACATCGCCCACGCCGAACTGGTCCTCGATCAAGATGAACATCCCGGCCAAGAAGTCCCTTACCAGCGATTGCGCCCCGAAGCCCACCGCCAGGCCGGCGATACCGGCCCCTGCAATCAGGGGAGCCAGGTCGATGTTGAGCTCGCTCAAACACAGAAGTGCGGCCACAGCCAGGATGAGGGCGGTGGCCAGGCTCTTCAACACGGCGGCAATGGTCTCGATCCGTTGGGCGCTGCGCGCCTGGCGCTCTTGGATTCGGTTGATGGCCTTGGCTGCCCGAGCGCCGAAGTCCAGTTTGCCCGCGCTCTCCAGCTGCTCCTCGGTTTCGGTCTCGCTCTGGCGCACCAGTCGGGCCACCGCCCGTTCGATCACCTTGTGAACGATCTTCTTGATGATCCAGGCCACCAACAGGATGAGGATGATCCGCAGCGGCCGCTCCACCACCCAGCCGATGATCTCGGCCAGCCGCTCGTTCTCGGTGTTGTCGAAGACCAGCTCGCAAAAGAAGCCCGGATCGGGACCGCAGGCGTCGGTGACGGTTTGCGCTGGTACCCCGAGAGCCATCGGCTCAGCGTACCGGCGGGTTCGAGCTTTGGGTCAGTCCAGCCGGTACACCCTGGCGGCGTTGTCGTGGAGGACCTTGGCCAAGTGCTCGTCGCTGAGGCCGCCGAGTGTGCCTTGGGCGTAGTCCCGGGGGTATTGGGCGGGGGTAGCCGGGCCGGGGTGCTGGCAGGTGGGATGGGGATAGTCGGTCTCGTACAGGATGTTGTCGGGAAAGCGCTCGATGGCGTTTACTGCGCCGGCCTGCTCGAACCAGAAGCAGCCGTAGATCTGGCGCTCGAAGTACTCGCTGGGCAGGAGGTCGTACTCGGGGTGTTCCAGGTGGACGCCGCCGTTGCGCCACTGCCAGTCGAAGGCCTCCAGGGCAGGGGGAATCCAGCCCGCCCCGCTCTCTACTGACACCAGTTGCAGCTCGGGGAACCGGTGGCACACCCCGCCGAAGATCAGGTCGGCGATGCAGCGCATGTTGTCCAAGAAGATCAGTGACGAGATCTTGGCGAAGTTGGTCATCCACCCCATTTCGGCCTCGTCGGCCATGAGGGTGCCCATGTTGCCGCCCCCCACGTGGAAGCTGACGGCCAAGCCGGCCTCCTGGGCCACCGCCCAGATGGGATCCCAGTGCTGATGGCCCAGCGGGGGCTGGCCGTAGTCCTGGGGCTGATTGCAGAAATTGATGGCCCGGTGCCCGAGCCCCGCACACCGCTCAATCTCGGCCAGAGACAGGTCTATGTCCCAGAACGGCACTGCGGTGATGGGGATCAGACGGTCGGCATCCGCGGCAGTCCAGTCGCAGAGGAAGTCGTTATAGGCGGCCACGCATTGGGCCACCAATTCCCGGTCGCCGAGGCGCAGGAAGTAACCGTTGCCGAACCCGCCTACGTTGGGATACAGGATCTGGGCCCAGATGCCCTGGCTGTCCATGAACTCCAGTCGGGCACCGGCGTCGTACATCGACGGGGCGATCTCGTCGTAGGTCTCAGGGATCTTCAGCGGCATGAGCCCGTCGAACCCGGCCATGGAGTAGTAGCCCGGCGAGCCCAGCGACTCCCCGTTCACCATCCAAGTG
>JAPPKI010000035.1 GCA_028820035.1 bacterium
CTCGAACAGCACCAGCTTGAGCGGCGGCTCGTCGATCGCGAAGTTGGCGTACCCCGGTCGCCGCCGGGCGGGTTCCACCCCGAAGAGGCGAGAGTAGAAGTCTACCGCCTCTTCTAGATCGGACACGTTCAACGCCAGTTGCAACCTCATGTGGCCTCCTCTTCAATCATCATCCCATAGCCGACATCACGAGTCGCCAGCGTCAAGTTCTGCAACCCGGCGGAAGCGTGAACTATTTCACCGCTACCGGCAAGTGCTTGAGGCTGTTGAAGTGGGTGGTGCGAAGCCTCGATTCAGGACCGGTCCGCTCCATGCGTCCTAGGTGGGGGACCAGGGCCGAGAAGTAGGCCCGGGCCTCGGTCTTGGCCAGGTTTGCGCCCAAGCAGTAGTGGGGACCGCCGGAGCCGAGCGACAGGTGGTCGCTGGCGTCTCTGCGGATGTCGAAGACGTCGGGGTTGTCGAACACTTCGGGATCGCGATTAGCCGAAGTCATCCAGAGGTCAACGATCTGCCCGGACTCGAAGCTGACCCCGCTCTCGTGCTCCATCGGGGCGGTCACCCGTCGCTGGTGGTGCATGACCGGGGTCACCACCCGCAGCATCTCGTCGATGGCCCCGTCCAGCAGCGACTCATCGGCGGCCAGTGCAGCGGCCTGGTCGGGGTGGTCCAACAGCAGCATCAGCCCGCTGCTCAGCAGGTTGCGGGTGGTCTCAGTGCTGCCGGTGACCAGGAGCTGCCACCACCCGCCTAACTCTTCATCAGTGAGTCGACGCCCTTCGTACTCGGCGTGGACGAGGCTGCTGAACACGTCGTCGCCGGGCTCGGCCTTTCGGCGGGCGATGTGGGTTTGGCCGTATTCGGCGAAGTTGGCCATGGCTGCCCGAGCGTCGTCCATCGTTGGGCACATCTCGGGGTCGAAAGCCCCGATGGCGGTGTTGGTCCAGGTCAAGATGTCGTTCCGGTCGGACATCGGGATGCCCAGCATCTCACCCGTCACCTGGAGGGGCAGCTGGGCGGCTAGCAACTCGGCGGCGTCGCCCCCGCCCTCGGTGATGAACTTGTCGACCAGCTCACCGGCGATGCGGTGGGCGCTTTCCTCCAGCCGGCGGATTGCCCGGGGAGTGAATCCCCGATTCACCAACAGCCGCAGCGCGGTATGGTCCGGAGGGTCGAACTCCAGCAGGGTGATGGCCCCTTGGCCGCGATGCTCGCCCTCACCCCCGGAAACGGCCAACTGGGAGGAAGAGAACTGCCGCCAGTCCCGGTTGAACTCCCGCACGTATTGGTAGCTGGTTACCACATATCGCCCTCCGCCCCGGCGGTGGGGGAGCCAGTGCACCGGCTCCTCTTCCCGCAGCTGAGCCAGTAGCTCCAGGGGCAGGCCAGCAACGAAAGTGTCGGGATTGTCCAGTGGTGCAGCGTCAATCATCGGCGCAGAACTCTAGGCGGTTGCCGAACGGGTCGTATATGTAGACACGCTCAGTCCCATCGCCTGAGTCGTTGACCACCTCATATTCCTGAGATCGGGCGGCGTCGGCCAATTCAGCCAGACCGGCGGCCTGGAAAGCCACGTGCGCCTTTAGAGCCGGTCGGAAGTCTGGGTCGGCTCCCAAGTGCAATTGCCCGCACGTCCCCTCCGGCAGCTCGAACCAGCATCCGCCCCGCTTGGCCAACTCGGGTGGCTTAGCAACTTCAACCAACCCCAGTAGCCCGCCATAGAACGCCCGAGCCTTGTCTTCTCCGCCAACCGGGATGGCGACCTGCACATGAAGGATTGACCTGACCAGCGGTTTCATGCCCTCGTTCACAGCTCAGTCTTCGAGGGGGATGTTGTGGTGGGCGATGTAGTCGGTGAACTGGTCGCGGATGGCGGACTCGTCGAGGCCGAGGGCAGCGGGGTCGTAGACGTGCTTGCCGAACTTGTCCTTTGGCTTATCGGCCAGATAGGCGGGGATGGCGGAGGCCAGCTCGTCGGAGAACTCCAGGCCCAATCGGTCGTACACGGCCTGTAACGCGGTCACCGGCTCGCTCACCAGATCCCGGAACAAGAGATCGGCAATCTGGTTGTCGGGAACCTCTGCCGAGGCCCGCTGGCCCATAACCATGTCCATCATCATCTGGTAGATGAACAGCATCACTGGGCCATTCTCGCTTGGGGCTACCGAATCGGTTCGCATCCAGTGGAGGGTGGTGGTGAGGTTGGCCACCGAGCCCAAGAACCTGACTGGGTCGCGATGCGTCAGGATCACCCGGGCATCGGGGTAGGCGGCAAAAAGGTCGGGAAGCGTTCCCATGTGGGCTGGCGACTTCAACAGGAACTGGGCCGGTGCGCCGTCGACGTGCTGCAAAGTCTGTAGGAAGTTCTTGTGCCATCGGTACACCGCGCCGAAATCAAGAGGGGCACCCCGTTCGGCAAGATCGCCGATGGCGTGCATCATCGGCCAGTGCCAGCTGCGGAACTCGGGCTGGCAGAAGTGGATGCACTCCACCGGCAGGTCGCTGCGCAACTCGTGCATCGTCATGAACTCGGGCTGGATGTCGGCCCAGAACTCCTGTTCCGGCTCACTGCACAGCAGCGGGTCGGCCCCCGTCTCCGGCAGCGTTCCCAGTGGGAAGTGGGCCTCGTATCCCCGCACGCCTCGCAAGTTGGGGTCCAGCGCCAAAAGCTCCAGCAGGATGGTGGTCCCAGTGCGGGGCGGTCCGGAGACGAAAACCGGCGCGGCGACATCGGCCGCGAGGGCATCGGGGTTGGCCTTCCAATAGTCCACCATCCGCAGCCGGTTCTGCAGGTTTCGAACAATCTCTCCCCGGGCACTGAGCCGCCCCACCACATTCAGCTGGGCGTCTTCATTTAGTGCACCGCACAACGCCCGGTAGCCGGCCTCCCAACCCGGTTCGTCGCCGAAGTCCGACAGGCCCACCGATTCGACTGCTATCGCCAGCATCTCGTCGGCGTCCAGGTTCACCAGCCGGGCCGGATCTCCCACGGCTGTCCCAAACAAGTTCATGCGCCGAACCCAGTCAGGTCGCGGCAAGTGTTCGTAGTGCCCCATCTTTGCTTCCTCGCTTGGTTCTGCTGTCAAGCGTGCCGCTCTTGGGCTGTTTCGCCCAAACCGAGATCCTCGATCGACATCTCCCGCATGAGGTATTTCTGGATTTTGCCGGTGATGGTCATGGGGAACTCGTCGGTGAACTTCACATAGCGGGGGATCTTGTAGTGGGCGATCTGCCCTTGGCAGAACGCCTTGATGTCGTCAGCTTCCAGCTCTGCCCCCTCGCGGGGCTGGATCCAGGCCATGATCTCCTCCCCGTATCTGGCGTCGGGCACTCCGATCACCTGCACTTCGACCACGTCGGGGTGGCGGTAGAGATACTCCTCGATTTCCCGGGGATAGACGTTCTCTCCGCCCCGGATGATCATGTCCTTAATACGACCGACGATGTTGATATAGCCATCCTCGTCCATGGTCGCCAGGTCGCCGGTGTGCATCCAGCCCTCGTCATCGATGGCCTCGGCAGTGCGGGTCTCGTCGTCCCAATAGCCCAGCATCACCGAGTATCCCCTGGTCACGAACTCGCCAGCTTGACCTCGGGGTACGGTCTCGCCGTTGACAGGATCGACTATGCGGATCTCCACGTGGGGGTGGGCCCGGCCCACGGTGGCCACCCGCTTGTCGAGCGAGTCGTCGACCGACGTTTGGGTGGACACCGGTGAGGTCTCGGTCATGCCGTAGGCGATGGTCACCTGGTTCATGTTCATCCGGTCCACCACCTGCTTCATCACCTCCACAGGGCATGGCGAGCCAGCCATAATCCCGGTGCGCAGCGATGACAGGTCGTAGTTGTCGAGGTCGGGCTCGCCCAGTTCGGCGATGAACATGGTGGGCACCCCGTACAGGCTGGTGCAGCGCTCCTGT
This sequence comes from bacterium, assembly GCA_028820035.1. Taxonomy (GTDB): domain Bacteria; phylum Actinomycetota; class Acidimicrobiia; order Acidimicrobiales; family Bin134; genus Poriferisocius. The sequence continues at coordinate 3,918 of JAPPKI010000035.1, forward strand.
TCGCAGGCCCGCAGCGCGGCCGCGGCGTCGAATCCGGCCGCGGGCACCACCATGGTCGCCCCGTGGGTGGTGCAGGCCAAGTTGCCCAGCACCATGCCGAAGCAGTGGTAGAACGGCACCGGAATGCATACGCGGTCGGCCGAGGTGTAACCGCAGGCCTCGCCCACGAAGAAGCCGTTGTTCAAGATGTTGCGGTGGCTCAGCGTGGCCCCTTTGGGGAACCCGGTGGTCCCGCTGGTGTACTGGATGTTGATGGCGTTGTCTGGACGAAGGCCCGCGGAGCGCTCCTCAAGCTGGTCGGCGGATACAGCCGTTCCAGTAGCCAACAAGTCCTCCCAATCCGAGGTCTGGAGATAAACCACTTGCTGAGTGGGCACCCGGTCCCATACCTCTTCGATCATGCCCCGGTAATTGCTGTGGGAGAACGACTCCGTCGCCACCAGCACGCTGGTGCCCGACTGGTTGAGCACATACTCCAACTCGGCAACCCGATAGGCCGGGTTGATGGTTACCAAAGTGGCGCCGATGCGGGCAGTGGCGTATTGCACCAGTACCCACTCGGCCGAGTTCGGGCTCCAGATCCCCACCCGGTCGCCCACCTGCACGCCCACGGCCATCAGCCCGGCGGCCACCTCGTCGACCGCCTCGGAGAACTCTCGGTAGGTGTAGCGCAGCCCCTGTTCGACGGAGACCAGCGCCTCCCCCTCGCCGTGGGTCTCCACCGTGCGGGCCAAGTTGGCCGAGATGGTCTCGTTCAGCAGCGGGATATCAGTCGGCCCCAGAGCCGATGACAGCATTGCCCTTTCCATTCGGAACGCAGTCTCAGTCGTGGCTGGTGACGCCCCCGTCGACGATGAGAATGGTGCCGGTGACGAAGCCGGCCTCATCCGACATCAGGAAGCGGACCGCCTTGGCGATGTCCTCGGGGGCGCCCACCCGGCCCAGCGGGGACTTTTCCACGCAGGCGGCCTTGGTCGGGGCGTCGGCCATCATCTGGGCCGTCATCGGCGTTTCGATGTAGCCGGGGCACACGGCGTTCACCCGGATGCCGTCGGGACCGAGATTATTGGCCAACGACTTGGTGACGCCCACCACACCGTGCTTGGAAGCGGTGTACGACGGAATTGTCGCGTTGCCCACCACCGACATGATGGAACCGATCCCCACGATGGCTGAACCTTGATGGCTGCGCAGATCGCCCAGCAGCGCCTTGGCCACGAACACCTCGGCCCGCAAGTTCACCCTTAGCACCGAGTCCCAGATCTCTTCGGTGAGATGGTCGATGTCCATGGCGGTCACGATCCCCGCGGCATGCACCAGCCCACCGATAGAGCCCAGCGCCTCTCGGGCCGCGGCCACCGCATCAGTCACCGCCGCCCCATCAGTCACGTCCAGGCCCAGCGAGTGGGTTGCCACCCCGCAATCGGAGGCGATGGAAGACGCCGCTTCGGCCGCTCCTTCGCCGTTGAGGTCCCACAGCGAAACCGGTCGTCCAACCTCGGCTAGGGCGCGGGCACAAGCCCGTCCTATTCCGGACCCCCCACCAGTTACCACGACCCCAGTGGTCGGCGACATGTTCAATACAGACATAGCCGCCACCCTACGCGGTGGCAGCCAAGAGGATGACTTCAACCGACAGGCTGAAAACGCCTAGTCGTGCAGGCCGCACTCGGTCTTGTCGGTGCCGGCCCAGCGGCCGGAGCGG
>JAPPKI010000281.1 GCA_028820035.1 bacterium
GGCGGCTCGGGGATCATGTCTCGGTAGGTGGGGCCGTTGCGGGGGTCGAACACCGTGACTTGGCCCTCGAAGCGGAAGATCGATCCGTGGACCACGGGAATGCCCAGCTTCACCGAGGCGTCGTTCAGCATGTAGCGCACCGGGAAGTTGTCGGCGCCGTCCACGATCACGTCGTAGTCCTTGATGATGTCCACGATGTTGTCGGCGCCCAGCCGAACGTCGTAGGTCACCACATTCACATCCGGGTTCAAGGCGTTGAGGGTCTTCTTGGCCGAGTCCACCTTGCGATCCCCCACCCGGTCGAGGTTGTGGAGAATCTGGCGCTGGAGGTTGGAGGCATCCACCACGTCCATGTCCACGATGCCCACGGTGCCCACTCCCGCCGCGGCCAAGTACAGGGCCGCAGGCGAGCCCAGCCCACCGGCGCCCAGGCACAGCACCTTGGCTTCCAGCAGCTTGAGCTGTCCCTCCACACCTACTTCGGGCAGCAGCAGGTGGCGGTGGTAGCGGTTGGTCTGATCCGGGGTGAGCGACACCGGCACCCCCCAATTGCGGCCCTGGTCCTTCCAGCGGTTGAAGCCGCCGTCCATGGACACCACGTCGCGGTACCCCATCTCCTGGAGGGTCTGGGCCGCGAACGCCGAGCGCACGCCGCCCGCGCACATCACCACCAACGCAGCGTCCTTGTCGGGCAGGCGGTTCTCCACGTTGGGCTCCAGATTGCCCCGGGGGATGTGGACCGAGCCCGGTATCGCTCCCTGCTCGAACTCATCGGGCTCCCTCACATCGAGAAGCACCGCGCCCTGCGCCAGCATCGCCTCAGCACCAGCCGGGTCGGTCTCCCTGATTACAGCCTTGGCCTCTCGGAGCAGATCTCTGAACGTGGACATAGCGATAGAAATCCTACCTAGTTAGTCCGATTTTACCAATCCCCCAATTCACGGCGCCACGATCAACGGCAGCGCGTCGCTGATCGAGGCCGGCACCACCGCGGCGGCCAGTCCGTCGAACGGGGTGGGTTCAGCGTTCACGATCACTATCTGGCCCCCGGCCCGATGGGCGATGGGCACCACGTTGGCAATCGGGTACACGGTGAGGGTGGAGCCCACCGCCAGCAGCACGTCGCAGGCCATGGCGGCTTGCTCCGACCGGTGCAAATCGGCCATCACCAGGTTCTGGCCAAACGAGATGGTGGCCGACTTCAATATCCCTCCGCAGATCCGACACGGCGGGTCGGCCTCCCCCGCCCTCACCCGCTCCAGGGCAAACTCCATCGGGGCGGTGTCCCCGCAATCGAGGCACCGGAACTTGGAGGTTGTGCCGTGGATCTCCACCAACCGCTCTTCAGAGGTGCCCGCGGCCCGGTGCAAACCGTCGACGTTCTGGGTGATCAGCGTATGCAGCTTTCCCTGGCGCTCCAGCTCCACCAGGGCCCGGTGGCCCGGGTTTGGCTCCTTGCCCTCCCACATCGACCCCTCGGCCAGCCGCTGCCAGTTGCGCTTACGCAGCTCGGGGTCGGACACATACGACGACAAGGTGGCTGTCTTCTCGGCCTCGGGGTTCTTGGTCCATAGCCCCTCCGGCCCACGGAAGTCGGGGATACCGCTGTCGGTGGAGATCCCCGCCCCAGTGAGCACCACAATTCTCTCGGCCGGGCCCAGCACTGCCCGGGCTGCGTCGATCTCGGTGGTCAGCTCATGAATCGGCCGCATGAATTCCCGATCTGACTATTGACAATATTACATGAATATAGGCAAAATACACCAAAACTTCCTCCCTGTATCTGGCATGGCGACTGCCGGCAGAAACGATCCTCCCATGACATCCCTACTCACGCATTCTTCTCTGTGGATTGAACCGTGGCGCGACCTGGTCACCGAGGAGAACGGGCACGACCCCCGATCCAAGTACGTGGAGCAGTTCTGGCTCGGGGTGATCGGCCCCACCGCGGCGTGGCTCATGCGCTACGTAGCCCAAGAGTTCGACAACTCCCCCGACGGGTTCGAGCTTCCCGTGGCCCCCATCGCCTTGCAGTTGGGGATCAGCCCCAAGGCTGGACCCCGAGGCGGCCTCCATCGCACCCTGCACCGCCTTGTGATGTTCCGGCTGGCCTCTGAGAGCCATACCGGCTACGCCGTCCGGCGCCGGCTGCCCCCGCTCAACCACGCCCAACTCCGCCGACTGCCCACTCATCTCCAGCGCTCCCACTCCTCCTACTACGCGCCTCCCAAGTCCGCAGCCTGAGGCGGTCACAGCCAAAAGAGGGCGCTAGACATAGCGGATGGACCAAGACTTGAGAACTTCCTGGGACCGGCTGTGCGACACGCTGAAGGAATCGGCCGACTACGTGTTCGACCCGGCGCTGGGAGTGGACGCTTCTGAGCAGGCCGAGGGATTGCGACATCACCTGCGGATGCTCTATTTGGCGCTCGACCGGACTCTCGAGAACAACGATCCCCAGCACCCCGAACTGGGCTGGACCTATCCCTCCAAGTTCGGCCAGGACAACCCCGACGGGCTGTATCAGACCGCTCCGGTTGATTTGAGCCGCCCATACCGCCTCACCGGCCGCATAGACACCGTCCGCTACCTGGGGGTGTCGATATTGAACTTCGTCTCCGGCCGGGGAGGCATCACCCAGCAGCTCAACGTGGGCACGCCCGACCTCACCGACATCGGCGGCGGCCGCATAAACGTGGTGTTCAGCCCCGAACCCGACCCCGGCGACCACGTCGGCGACTGGTACCAGGTTGAGCCCGAGCTCTCCCGGCTGCTGGTGCGCCAGTTCTTCTCCGACTGGGGTGCCGAGAGCCATGCCGAGCTGTACCTGGAGTGCCTCGACCCCGACGGTACGCCCGCCCGGCTCGACCCGGTTCGCACCGCGGCGCTGATCGACCAGGTGGCCAACGAGATCAACACCGTCCCGAAGTTCTGGACCGACTATGCGGTGGGCTACCGCGACCGGGGCGAGATGCACACCTTCGAGCACATCCACGGGAAGGTGAGCGGCGAGGGCCTCGGGGGCAGCGACCAGCAGGCCTACGGTGGGTGCTGGTTTGAGGTGGGCCCCGACGAGGCCCTGCTGTTGGAAGTGACCCCGCCCAACTGCCTGTACTGGAACATCCAAGTGGGCGACACCTGGTTCCAGAGCCTCGACTACATCAACCTCCCCACCACCATGAACGACTCCCAAGCCCGCCTCGACCCCGACGGCGTGCTGCGAGTAGTGGTCTCCCACCAAGACCCCGGCATCCAGAACTGGATCGCTTTGGGCGGCTGTCCCCAAGGAGTGCTCACCTACCGGTGGAACAACGCCGACTCCGAGCCGGTGCCCACCGTGAGCCTCTTGCCGGTGTCCGAGGTCCAAAACCATCTCCATCCCGACACCCCCCGGCTCAGCGCCGACGAGCGCGCCGCACTCGACGCCGAGCGCCGCCGCCATGCCCTGCGCCGCTTCACCAGATAGCAAGGCGATCAGCCGGAGCCGCGGCTAGACATACGGCGTGGACAATGAACTGAAGGCTTCCTGGGATCGGCTGTGCGACGGCCTCAAGCAGTCGGCCGACTACGTGTTCGACCCGGCGCAGGGAGCAGATCCCTCTGAGCAAGCCGAGGGCCTGCGCCACCATCTGAGGATGCTGTTTTGGGCCTACGACCGGATCGTGGAGAACAACGACCCCGAACACCCCGAGCTGGGCTGGGTGTACCCGTTCAAAGTGGGCCAGGACAATCCCGATGCGATGTACATGACTGCTCCGGTGGACCTGAGCCACACCTACCGCCTCACCGGCCGCATAGACACGCTGCGCTACCTGGGCGTGTCGCTGATGGACCACCGCTTCGGCCGGGGGCGCATCACCCAGCTCGTCGACGTCGGCAGCCCCGATCTGACCGACATCGGCGAGGGCCGCATCAACGTGGTCTTCAGCCCCGACCCCGACCCCGGCGACCACATCGGCGACTGGTTCCAGGTGGAGCCGCTCGAGTGCCGGCTGTTCGTTCGCCAGTTCTTCTCCGACTGGGCCGCCGAAAGCCAAGGCGAGCTCTACTTCGAATGCCTCGACCCATCGGGTCCGCCCGGCCGGCTCGACCCGGTGCGAACCTGCGAGCTGTTCGACGAGTTGGCCCGGGAGGTGGACACCGTGCCCAAGTTCTGGACCGATTTCGCCGGAGGCCAGCGCGACCGGGGCCAGATCAACTCGTTCGACCATGTTCCCGCCCACAAGGTGAGCCAGAGCGCCCAGGGGGGAAGCGAGAAGCAGTCCTACGGGCAGTGCTGGTACGAGGTGGGCCCCGACCAGGCCATGTTGTTTGAGGTAACCCCGCCCGACTGCCTGTACTGGAACATCCAAGTGGGAGACACCTGGTATCAGAGCCTCGACTACATCAACCTCCCCACCACCATGAACGACTCCCAAGCCCGCCTCGACCCCGACGGCGTGCTGCGGGTGGTGATCTCCCACCAAGATCCCGGCATCCAGAACTGGATCGCCCTCGGCGGCTGCCCCCAAGGCGCCATCACCTACCGGTGGAACAACGCCGACACCGCGCCGGTGCCCACGCTGCGGCTCATGGCGGTGTCCGAGGTCCACAATCACCTCCATCCCGACACCCCCCGGCTCGGCGCCGAAGACCGTGCCGCCCTGGATGCTGAGCGCCGCCGCCACGCCCTGCGCCGCTTCACCAGATAAGCCATGGAAATGACTCAGACCGTGGAGATCAGATAACCCATGGAATACGCGGCCGCGGTCTATCTGATGGCCGCGGTCCTGCTGGGCGTGGCGGGCGCCGCAAAGGCAGTCACTCCTGAACCTGCGTCCGCGGCGCTTGCCCGTCTGCACCTCCCCCATTCCCTGTGGGTGGTGCGTCTGCTGGGAATTGTCGAGCTAGTCGTGGCGGTGAGCGCATTTGTGGTGGGCGGTGCAGGACCAGCTATCGCCCTCGCTGCTCTCTACGGAGGGTTCGCCCATGCGGCGTGGGCCATGGTTCGCCTGGGCCCCGGTGTCTCGTGTGGATGCTTCGGGCGAGCAGAGATGCCCGCCTCCCTGCGCCATGTGGTGGTGAACATTCTGGCTCTGGCCGCCGGAGTGGTGGCCGCCTCATGGCCAGTAGAGTCCATCGACAATCTGTTCGACTCCCGCCAGTGGCTCCTCGCTCCCTTCGCCGTGGTCGTAGTAGGAGGCGCCTATGGAGTGTTCGCGTGGCTCAGCCAGTCGGGGCTTCGGGCGGTTCGAAGTTGACCAGGGCGTCTAGGAGCATTCTCACGCCGAATCCGGTGCCTCCTTTGGAGGTTTCGGCGTCTTCGGCATCGGTGAAGGCGGGGCCGGCGATATCGAGGTGGGCCCAGGGAGTGCCCTCTTCCACGAAATTGGACAAGAACAGCCCGGCGGTCAGCGCGCCGCCGTGGGGGCCGCCGATGTTCTTCATATCGGCCACCGACGAGTCGAGTTGGGCCTTGTAGTCGTCGGGCAGCGGGAGCCGCCACACCCGTTCGCCCGTGCGCTCGGCGGCGTCGGCCAACTGGTTCACCCACGCCTCGTTGTTGCCCATGAGCCCGGCCACCTTGGGGCCCAGCGCCACCATGCACGCCC
>JAPPKI010000432.1 GCA_028820035.1 bacterium
GCCCGGGCCGCCCTCACCTGCGTGGAGGACATCTTGGGCCGCCGCATTCCCACCTTCGGCGACGGCTGGCGCTATTGAGCACGGCCAACTGACAGACTGATTGAGCAGAGCAAGGAGCGAATAGCAGATGGAGTTCACCCTCACCGACGAGCAGACGATGTTCCAGGAGATGGTTCGCAACTGGGTCGAGAAGGAATGCCCCAAGGATGCGGCCCGCGACTACGAGGCCCAGGAGTTCGAGTACCCGTTCGAGCTATGGGACAAGATGTCCGAGGCCGGGTTCCACGCCATCGGCCTGCCCCCCGAACTGGGCGGCCAGGGCGGCGATGTGGTCACCCAGATGATTCTCACTCGGGAGCTGGCCCGCTCGCTGGCCGGGCTCACCTGGATCTTCGGCATCTCCTCGTTTTGCGCCAAGTCGATCAACAAGTTCGCCTCCGATGTGGCTCGCGAGGAGCTGATCCCCCAGCTGGCCGAGGGCAAGCTTCGGGTGGCCATCGCCGTCACCGAGCCCTCGGGAGGCACCGACCTCATGGGCGCCATGCGCACCCGGGCCACCAAGGTGGACGGCGGATATAGCATCACCGGCCAAAAAATCTGGTCTACCGCAGCTCACGTGTCCGACTACCTGTTCTTGATGGCCCGCACCGAGGACATCGTCGACAAGCCGGCCCGAGGGGTAACGCTGTTCTTGGTGAAACAGCCTTCGGAGGGCTTGGAGTGCCGTCAGATCCCCAAGGTGGGCATGAAGTCGGTGGGGTCGTGCGAGGTGTTCCTCGACGACGTGTTCGTGCCCGACGAGTACGTGGTGGGCCAGCCCGGCCAGGGCTTCTACCAAATGCTGTCCACCCTCAACAACGAGCGGATCATGGTGGCTGCCCTGTGTACCGGCATCATCGACGGCTGCATCGAGGAGGCCATGGGCTATCTGATGGAGCGGGAGGCTTTCGGCAAGAAGATCGGCTCGTTCCAGGTGTGGCACCAGAACCTGGCCGACATGGCCATGATGCAGAAGCAGGCCGAGCTGATGACCTATTACGCGGCGTGGAAGTCGGAGTCGGGCGAGGACTGCGGCCGGGAGGCCAACATGGCCAAGGTGGTGGCCTCGGAGTACGCCGGCAAGTGCTCTGACATCGCCATCCAGGTGCTGGGCGGCATGGGCTACGCCCTTGAGACTCATCCCCAGCGCTATTGGCGAGACAGCCGCCTGTATCGCATTGGGCCCATCACCAACGAAATGGCCAGGAACAGCATCGCCGAGACCTTCGGGCTCCCACGCAGCTTCTAGTGGCCAAGCCATTGGACAACCGGGTGGCGCTTGTTACCGGCGCTGGACGCGGCATCGGGTTGGCGGTAGCGACCCGTTTGGCCCGGGATGGGGCCGCGGTTGTGGTGAACGATGTGGATGCAGGCGTGGCCGAGGAGGCAGCGGCCGCCATCACCGACACTGGCGGCCAGGCAGCGGCGGCACCGGGCTCAGTCGTGGACCTCGACGATGTCGCCGCGATGCTGGACACCGCCCAAGACTCGTTCGGCAGCTTGGACATTCTGGTGAACAACGCGGGTATCACCGCCGACGCCATGGCCCACAACATGACCGACCAGCAGTGGAACCTCGTCTGCGAGGTGGCCCTTACAGGCACGTTCAACCTGTGCCGAGCTGCATTCCCGCAACTGCGGGGTAGTCGCGACAACCCGCCAGGCCATCACCGCAAGGTGGTGAACATGGCGTCCATCAACGGCATCTACGGAATCGCCGGCAACGTCAACTACTCCGCGGCCAAAGGCGGGGTGATCGCGCTCACCAAGTCGCTAGCCCGGGAATGGGCCCGACACCGGATCAACGTCAACGCAGTGGCACCGGGGTACATCGCCGGCACTCGGCTCACCGGGGCCCGGGACGACAACACCGGCCTGGGCATCCCCGAGGCCATCATCGAGCGCATCGAGGCCCAGATCCCCATCGGACGCGCTGGCACCCCTGAAGACGTGGCCGGAGCCGTCGCATGGCTGGCATCGCCCGATTCCGACTATGCAACTGGGCAGGTGATCGAACTCCACGGAGGACGAGAGATGGTTGAGTTGCTATGAGCGCCGAGAAGCTAACAACTCTCGAAGGCGCAGCCGGGCTGGTGCGCGACGGCGACACGGTGGCCATCCTGAACATGGCCACTCAGGCCGCGCCCATGGCACTGGTTAGGGAGCTGATCCGCCAAGGCCGACGGGATCTCGGAGTGGTCTGCTTGGTGGGCGGCATCTCGGTGGACTGGCTGGCCGCCGCCGGGGCCATGAACCGCCTCATCGGCGCGGCCGTGTCAATGGAGCAGTTCGGTCTGTGTCAGCGCTACCGCAAAGCAGTGGAGGCTGGCGCAATCCGAGTGGAGGAGCTGTCGGAAACGGCGCTCAACGCCCGGTTGGGGGCAGGGGCTCGCAACCTGCCGTTCTTGCCCACCCGGGGACTGATCGGCACCGACCTGATCGACCTGAACGACAATCTGCTGATGCTGGATGACCCGTTTGGCGGGCCATCGGTGGTGGCCTGCAAGGCGCTGGTGCCCGATGTGGCCCTGGTGCATGCCCACAAGGCCGACCGATTCGGCAACATCGGGTATGAGCCCACCGCGCTGTGGCCTGATTTGGGGATCATGCCCAAGGCCGCCACCACGGTGATCGTCACCGCCGAGGAGATCGTGGACTCCGAGGTGCTGCGCGCCAATCCCGACCGCACCGTGCTGCCGGGCTTCATGGTGGACGCGGTGGTCGAGACTCACTTCGGCGCCCACCCCACCTCGTTCTCTCCCCGATATGGCTACGACACCGCCATGCACCTGGAATGGGTCGGCGCGGCCCGCGACGATGAGGCAGTGGCTGAGTTCTTGGAGAGGTACGTGACCGGCCCCGCTGATCACGCTGCCTACCTAGAAACAGTGGGAGGCGCCCAACGACAGGCTGCCCTAGAGAACTGGGAACAAACATGAAGGCGCTCGGTGGCGGGACAATGTCTGGAATGAACTCATCGGGAAGACAGCCATGAGCGACTGGCGCAACAGCCCCCCGGCCGAGGACTGGACTATCGACGAGCTGATGATCGCCCGTCTGGCCGACTGCTTTGCCGATGGCGACCAGGCCTGCAACGGCATGGCCTCGTTCGTGCCAGTCAGCGCCTTTTGGCTGGCCCGGCTCACCCACGCCCCTGATCTGGTATGGCTGGCCGGAGCGGTGGGACTTGAGCCCCGGCCCGACCGAGTGCCAGCATCCACCTTGGAAGCCCCATTGTGGCGGGACTCCATCATGTACGTGGAGCAGTACGGCGACTTCTGGAACTTCGCCCTCAACGGCCGGTGGCTCACCAAGTTCTGCGTGGGGGCAGCTCAGCTCGACCGCTATGGCAATGGCAACAACTCGGTGATCGGCGCTGACTACCACAATCCCAGGGTGCGCCTGCCAGGAACCGCCGGTTTGGGCGATATGGGCTCGATCGACAAAGCGCTCTACTACTGGAACCCCAACCACAACCCCCGCTCGCTGGTGGATAAGGTGGACTTCGTCTCATGTGCTGGATACTTGGGGGGCGGTTCCGAGCGGGCCGATGCCGGACTAGAAGGCGGACCCGAGCTGGTGATCACCAACCTCTGCGTGTTGGACTTCCACCCCGACACCCGCCACATGCAGGTGGCATCGCTACACCCGGGTGTGACCTTCGAGCAGGTCCAAGAGGCCACCGGCTTCGAGCTGCCCGCACCCGAGGGGCCGATACCCACTACCGCGGTGCCTACTGCCGAGCAGGTGCGCCTCATCCGCGACGTCATCGACCCCGACAACATGCGCCGCCGGGAATTCGGCGGATGAGAGACCACACCGCATCGCGCCGCTCCGTCCGCACGAGCGACAGGAACAGCGGATGAGAGATCTCGAAATCGGCGTTCCGGGCCAGATCATGCCCCCGGCTCACCGGGCGGTGGAACTGGGCCAGCGGGCCGAGGCCGACGGTTACGACGCCCTCTGGTGGCCGTGCCACCTGATGGGCTGGCACCCCGACTCGATCTGGACGCCGGACATGAGTCCGCTGGCCGCGGTGCAGCCCAGCGGCCACGTGTACTTCGACCCACTGGTGATGATGGGCGCAGTCGGGGCTCAGACCGAGACCATCAAAGTCGGGGCCGTCGTCACAGACCTGATCCGCCGCCACCCGGCCATGGTGGCCAACATGGCCCTCACCCTCGACCACCTGACCCAGGGCCGGGCCATATTGGGTTTGGGCTCGGGCGAGCGAATGAACGTGACCCCCTACGGCATGGACTTCGACCGCCCGGTCGGCCGCCTGGAGGAGGGCATCGAGATCATCCGGGCGCTGTGGGGTGCCGACGGCCCCATCGACTACGAGGGCAAGTTCCATCACTTGAAGGACGCCGTGCTGGGCCTTTCGCCCTACGGGGACACTCCCCCGCCGATCTGGACGGCGGCCCACGGTCCCCGGATGCTGCGCATCACCGGCCGGCTGGCCGACGGCTGGCTGCCCACCAAGCTGGCCCCCAACGTGTACGCCGACTCCCTGGCCACCATCCGCCAGGCGTCGGTGGAGGCGGGCCGTGACGCAGAGGCGGTCACCCCCGGACTGCTGGCCTACGTGCTAGCCGCTCCCGACGAGGCCACGCTGCGGCGCATGCAGGAGGCGCCGCTGCTGCGGGCCATCATGGTGATGCTGCCCCCGCAGATCTTCCGTGAACTCGGTGTGGAGCCCCCTGAGGGATTCCACGATCTGATCCCCGCGTCGGTGCCCCGGGAGCAGGCCGAGGCCATCATCGACGGCATCCCCCCCAAGGTGGTGGACTACTACTGCTTCTGCGGCACCCCGGAGCAGATCGCCGAGGAGGTCCGCACCTACTACGACGCTGGCCTGCGCCATCTGATCATGTGGAACGTCACCGCCTTCGGCGACCCCGAACTGGCCGGTTGGTCGTTCAAGGCCATGCGCGAGGTCAAAGACATTTTGCGAGGCGGCGGATGAGCCCCCTCGAGACCGTCAAGGACTATTTCACCGCCCTCAACACCGAGGACTGGGAGCTCATGGCTTCGGTGCTTCATCCCGAACTCGACCTGGTCCCCTCCGGGTCGCGGCCCCGCATCGGCTCCGACAAGGCCATCGCCATGTTCCAGAAGATCTTCGAGCGATTCCCGGTCCACCAAGACAACCCAACCCGATTCCTGGAAGCCGGCAACACCGTAATAGTGGAGATTTCCTTCGCCGGCGCCACTCAGGATGGGCAAGAGGTGGCTTTCGACGCCGTAGACATCTTCGACGTGGAAGACGGCCGGATCCATCGCCTCTCCCAGTGGTTCGACACCGCTGCGCTGGCCTCCATGCTAGAAAGTTGAATCGCTTTCAAAAGCTCCTGCCGAAGTAGCTCTGCCCTTCCGCGGCGCCCAGAGTGAACACCATGCGCAGCCCGGCGATCGAGGTAACCGGACTGAGCAAATCCTACGGCGCGCACGAAGCAGTCGCCGGCGTTGACCTCCACGTGGAAGAGGGCGAGATTCTGGCCTTCTTGGGGCCAAACGGCGCGGGCAAGACCACCACGGTCGAAA
>JAPPKI010000358.1:0-248 GCA_028820035.1 bacterium
TCGTCGTCGAACTCGGGGGGGATCAGGCGGGCTTCGGCCTCGGCTCTGAACGGATCATCGCCACGGCGTGCGGCCTCGAGCAAGACGGGGAGCGACGGATTCAGGTCGACGATTTCGCCGGCAATGCCCGGGACCGCCAGGAAGGTCCCGTTTTCGTAGTTGATGGTGGGGTTTACCGGCTCTTTCCGCAGGTCGGCTTCCAGATCGGCAATATGCAGGGCATCTGCCGACAAGGTGAGAAGCAGTTA
>JAPPKI010000358.1:258-5555 GCA_028820035.1 bacterium
GTTCTGATCGGGAGGTCTCAAAGAACGAGGCGGTCCACCCGACAGGGTTGCTGGTTCCGCTGTCCAGCTTCATGACCGCCGCCACCGTGCCTTCCACGTCGACCTCCAGGCCGATCTCCTCAGCGGTGAAAGAGACGACCCGGCTGGGGGTGACGATCTCCACCGGGGTCTGCTGGAATCGCTCGGCCAACTCCACAACCACTTCGGTCACGTCCTGCTGGCCCAGCAAGCCGATGTCGATGCTGACATCGGGCAGGATAGGACTCTCGATTTTCAGCCCCCGGGGCGTTTTGTCGTCGTTGCTGGACGAGTCCACCAGCCAAGACACCAGCCAGATGACCAGCAGCACCACCGGAGCGAACATGAGGGCCCAGACCCAGGGAGGACGGGGAGGTCGGCGCAGGCGGAGGGGTGGATGGCGATCCATGGGGATTACGGGATCGTAGTGGGATCGACATTCCGATCAGGGGCGGGCCTGAGAGCGGACATGGGCGGCCTCAGAACAGCTTGGCCTGGTCGGGTTCGATACCCCGGAGCAGGTCGTAGTCGATCTCCACGCACTCGATGCCCCGGTCGGTGCCCAGAGCCCGGGCCTGAGGACGGACGACCTGAGCGGCGAGCACGCCCCGAACCGGGGCCAGCGCCGGATCTTGGTTCAAGAACTGGAGATAGCGGGTGAGCTGTTCGACTCCGGCGATCTCCCCGCGCCGTTTGATCTCTACGGCAATGGCGTTCCCGTCGTCATCTCGGCACAGCAAGTCCACCGGGCCGATGTCGGTGGGATATTCCCGCCGCACCAGCCGGAAGCCTTCTCCCAGCATCTCGGGGGATGCGGCCAGCAGCTCTTGGAGGTGAGCCTCCACGCCGTCTTTGTCGAGCCCGGGGTCGTGGCCCAATTCGTGGTCGGTGTCGGAGATCAGCTCGTGGATGGTGATGGTCAGCTTTTCGCCGGCCGGGTTCACCACCGCCCAAACGCCGTCTTCCTCCGACAGTCGGTTGGGGGCGTTCATCCAGTTCAGCGGCTTGTAGGCGCCGCCGTCAGCGTGGATGGCCACACAGCCGTCGGCCTTGATCATGATGAGCCGCACTGCCTCGGGCAGGTGCGCGGCCAACCGGCCGTCGTAGTCCACCGAACATCGTGCAATCACCAGTCTCACTGCGGCTCCCAATCTATGGGCAGAAGACAGTGAGCGTCACCGGGTGATCACGCCCGCGGCGAGATTCGGGTGGCAGATCACGAAATCAGATACATAGGTGTCGGATTGGTTGAACAGCAGCTCGGCTCCGTTTAGGTGGGAGACATGCAGCCCCGCGGCCGCGGCCACCGCGGCAGGCGCGCACAGGTCCCACTCGTGCAGCCCGGAGGCATGGGCGTACACCTCGGCTTCGCCGCGGATCACCGCCGCGGCCTTGGCCCCGGCCGAGCCCAACTGGATGATGGTGGCCCCGAGGTTGTCGGCGATGTGGCGGGCCAGTCGACCGGGCCGGCTCCTGCTGGTGATGACTCGGGGAGGGTTGGCCGCCACCGGGGTGGGAGAGCTCGGCTCGGTGGCCAGGGTGATGCCCTGGGCCGGGAGGGACACCGCCGCGGCCACGGGTACGCTGTCGGCAACCAGAGCCACGTGGACAGCCCAGTCGGTGCGGCCGGGGATGGAGAACTCCCGGGTGCCGTCGAGTGGATCCACGATCCACACCCGGCGGTGCTCGAGCCGACGGCGGTCGTCCATCGACTCCTCAGACAGCACCATGTCTTCGGGGCGGTGCTGGTTGAGGGCATTGGCGATGAAGTCGTGGGCGGCGGCATCGCCTCGGGACCCGACGGCGAACGGGGCCAGCCGCTGGCCGCTCAGCTCTTCTCGCAAATCGACCAGGAGCTTGCCAGCTTCCGATGCCAGCCAAGCAGCCAGTTGATGGTCGTTCACGGTTGGGGAGAGATGTCGAGCAAGTCCATGACCTGGTCGCGAAGGCCGGGGGCGACCGCGATGAAGCCATCCATCAGCGGGTCGGGGCGGTTGAACACTACGTCTGTACCGTCGGTCCCGAACACCTGACCGCCGCCAGCTTTCACCAGCGCGGCCCCGCCGGCCACGTCCCACTCGTTCTTGGGGACCAGCGTCCAGGTGGCGTCGGCCAGTCCGGCGCCCACCAGGCTGAGTTTGTAGGCCACCGAGCCCATATTGCGCACCGCGATCGGCGTGGAGAAAAAGCGCTCCCACTCGCCTCGCTTCATCTCGCTGCGCGAGGCCAGCACCAGCGCGCCCCGGATATCGGTGGTGCCCGTCGTGCCCGCGGGCTGGCCGTTGCACTCCACCCCGGTCTCGTTCGATCCGATGATCAGGTGCCCATTGGGTGGGCTCAGAACGCCGCCGGCCACCGGCACCCCGTCTTCCACCAGTCCTACCGAGACGCACCACTCGGGAATGCCGTCGATGAACTCCCGGGTGCCGTCGATTGGATCCACCACCCACACCCTGCGCCGGTCCAGCCGGCTGGCGGCGTCGGTGGTCTCCTCCGAAAGCCAGCCCTCGTCGCCGCCTCGCAGTGCCGCGGCCAGCGCTTCGTTGACCGCGGTATCGGCTGCGGTCAGCGGGTCGCCACCGTCTTTGAGCTCCGATTCGATTTCCCCCGGGGTGAAACGCTTGAGCACTTCATCGGCCGCGGCCAGCGCGTCGGCAATTCGTTGTAGATCATCAGCCCGCGACACTTGTGTGGCCGATCTATTCCAGATACCCCTCGGCCACCAGGTGGTCGATGATGACCTGGGCTGCTTCATCGGGCGTCTGATCCACGGTGGGCAGAACGACGTCGGCGTCGGCCGGTTCCTCGTAGGGGTCGGAGATGCCGGTGAACTCCTTGATGATCCCAGCCCGAGCCTTGGCGTACAGCCCCTTGCGATCCCGCTCCTCGCACACTTCCAGCGGGGTGGACACATACACCAGCACGTAGCCGCCGTTGGCCGAGATGGCCTCCCGGTTCTTGTACCGGGGCCCGGCGTAGGGGGCGATCGGCGCGCAGATGGCGATGCCGCCGTGCTTGGTGATCTCCGAGGCCACATAGCCGATGCGGGTGATGTTGATGTCGCGGTGCTCCTTGGAGAACCCCAGCTCAGACGACAGGTTGGTGCGCACCACATCGCCGTCCAGCAGGGTTACCGGCCGGCCGCCCCGCTCCAGCAGCTTGGACATGAGCGCGTTGGCGATGGTGGATTTGCCCGAGCCGCTGAGCCCGGTGAAGAACACGGTGAAGCCCTGCTTGGACTTCTGGGGATGGGTGCGGCGCAGCTCGGACACCACCTCGGGGTAGCTGAACCATTCGGGGATGTCGTCGCCCGATGCCAGGCGGTCCCGCAGCTCGGTGCCGCTGATGCTGAGCGTGGCCGTGCCCTCGTCCACCTCGTCCACCGGGTGGTAGCTGTCGCTGTCGGGGACGTACACCATCATCTTGAACGGCACCATGGTCACGCCCAGCTCGTCGGTGTAGTCCTGCAACATGTCTTGGGCGTCGTAGGGGCCGTAGAAGGGGTTGCCGGAGGCGTCGGAGCCCGGCCCGGCGTGGTCTCGGCCCACGATGAAGTGGGACACGCCGTGGTTCTTGCGGATGATGGCGTGCCACACCGCCTCCCGGGGTCCGCCCATGCGCATGGCCAGCGGCAGCATGGCCAGCATGGCCGAGTTCTCCGGGTAGCGCTTGATGATGTGCTGGTACACCCGTCCCCGGGTGTAGTGGTCCACATCGCCGGGCTTGGTCATGCCCACCACCGGGTGGATCAGCAGGTTGGCCTCGGCCTCCACCGCCGCCCTTCGGGTGAGCTCCACGTGGGCCCGGTGCATCGGATTGCGGGTTTGGAAGGCCACCACCCGGCTCCAGCCCGCCGCGTCGAAGGCGGCCCGCAGCTGGGCCGGGGTGCGCCGCAGCTCGGTGAAGTCGTAGTGGACCGGGAGTTGCAGGCCCTGTACCGATCCGCCCATGTAGAACCGGGCGGTGTTGTGAAGCAGATGGCCCACGCCGGGGTGGTCGGGGTCCAAGCTGTCGAAGACTGCCTCGGCCTCAGCGGCGGTATTGGGCTCCCACACATCGCCCACGGTGAGCACGGCCAGCATGACCCCTTCCACGTCCCGCAGCGCCAGCCTCCCGGCGGCCTGGGCCGCCTCGGCGGTATCGCCGTCCACGTCCAAGGTGATGGGCATGGGCCACAGCGTCCCGTCGGCCAGCCGCATGTCGGAGCGCACCTGCTCGTAGTCGGCTTGGCCCATGAAGCCCCGCAGTGGAGAGAAGCCGCCGTTCAAAAGCAGCTCGAGATCACATATGTGGCGGGACTGAAGGGTGAATGATGGCAGGTCTCGCGATTCTGCTTTGAGTTCCTCGGCGGTGGCGTCGTCGACCATCAGGTCGGTCAGCTGGCCACCGTGGGGTTGGATCAAGTTTGAAGCCACGGGTATTTCATATCGCGATTTCCACCCGGCTGAGTCATCGGAAAACCAGGACCCATCGCCCGGAAAAGCGCCAAGGCCCGTAGCATTTTCTTGAATGGATGGCGATGCGGTGCTCACCATCGCGGTGTTGGCGGTCATGGGTGCCGGGCTTATCAGCAACCGCCTATCGCCTGCTGCCGGGGTGATGGGGGCCACTGGCGGCCTGTTCCTGCTCAGGGTGATTGACGCTGACCAGGCCTTCCGCGGGTTCGCCAACCCCGCTCCCATCACCATCGGGGCGCTATATGTGGTAGCTGGCGCAGTGACCAAGACCAACGCCTTGCAACCATTGGTGGCCCGAATGCTGGACCGCGGGTCTCGAACCCGGGTATCGCTGATCCGGCTGCTGACCCCGGCCAGTGCGGCTTCGGCCTTCCTGGCCAACACTCCCATCGTCGCCATGCTGGTGCCCGCGGTGCGGGGTTGGACTGAGCGCTACGGCCGGGCCGCTTCCCGGTTTCTGATCCCCCTGTCGTACGCCACCATTTTGGGCGGGGCGATCACCGCCATCGGCACCAGCACCAACCTGGTGCTGGGCGGCCTGTTGCAGTCGGTGGGCTACGACGAACTAGAGATGTTCGAGCTGGCCCGATTCGGCCTGCCACTGGCCGGTGCCGGACTGGTGCTGATCGTGGTTGCCTCGCCCTGGCTGTTGCCCGAACGGCGTGATGCCGAGGCGGGGGGCGAGGGCCGTTCCTACTTGGTATCGATGGAGGTGGTCGCCCAGGGGGCGTTCGACGGGCAGTCGGTGGAGGCCGGGGGGCTGCGCCATCTCCAAGGGGTGTTCTTGGTGGAGGTGGAGCGGCAGGGCACGGTGATCGCCCC
>JAPPKI010000540.1 GCA_028820035.1 bacterium
ATCCTGAGCTGCTGCCCCTCGAGCCCGAGCGCGACGATCTAGAACTGGCGTTGCTCTCGGCCGCTCTCGATGCCGAAGTCCCGGTGCTCGGCATCTGCCGGGGCATCCAAGTGCTCAACGTCTACCAAGGTGGCACGCTGCACCAGCACGTGCCCGAACACGGCCGCTTCGACTTGCCCATCGACTCCACCATCCACGAGGTGAGTTTTGCCGAGGGCTCCACATTGCATGAGCTGTACGGCCCCTCAGCCCAGGTGAACAGCCTCCATCACCAAACGGTGGCCGATCTGGGCCATGATCTCACCGTCACCGCCCGAGCCGACGACGGCACCATCGAGGGCGTGGAGATGGGCGATCACGTGGTCGCCGTCCAATGGCACCCCGAGATGATGCCCACCCGCCCCACCGATCCCATTTTCACCTGGCTGGTTAACCGAGCGTCTCGCTAATCCGGCTTGCGGGCGAGGAAGAAGTACGCCGGGGTGAAGATGCCGAGCTTGCCCGCTTCGGCCAGGCCCTCGGCGCCGATGTTCAGGGTTTCCGACACGCGAACTGCTCCTTGCGGCACGACGCGAAGCGCTTCGAGCACCCGTAGCGACTGGGTGGTCATCCAGCGACCTATGGCCGACGCGCGCAGTCCCGTCAGAGAGAATCCCGGGCTTACCAAGGGTTGATACCAGGGGATTGACGGGCCGACTGGAATCGCGAGGTCCATCGTTTCCAATATCTCGAATCCCACTGACTTGAGCGCATGGTCAACGGTTGGTAGGTCGTCCAGGTCAGTCAGCCCGGTTCCCAACAGGAGGTTGTTTTTGATCTTTAGGTGGAGGGGATTCTCAGCGTCGAAGCGATCAGTGAGACACCATTCGTGAGCGGCGAAGCACTGGCCGGGCTTCAGCAAGCGGAAGGCCTCGCCGTAGATGCTCTCCTTGTCGGGGGCACAACAGGTGGCCTCAATGCCGTACACCGCGTCAAACGACTCATCAGGGGCATCTACGTTCAAGAAGTCGCAGTGCAGGAAATCGGCCAGATGGGTGAGCTTCGCCTCTTCCGCCAGCTTCCGGGCGCGTTCCAATTGGTAGGCGTTGCTGTTCACGCCGACGACCTTGGCCCCGGAAAAGCGGGCAATCTCCAATAGCGGGCCGCCAATGCCGCAACCGAGGTCGGCCACAACCATTCCAGGCCGCAACTCGAGCTTGTGGGCCAAGAAGTGCTCGTGGCGTTTGATGGAAGCCTCCAAGCTCTCCCCGGCGACACGAGGGGCAAAGTGAAAAGACCTGCCCCATCCGTACTCGTAGAAGTCCGTGGCCACGTCGTAATAGAGATTGTTGAACTCTTCGTGGTCGTCTTCCCCGCTGCCTGAATCGCTGTTCTTGAGTTGCCTGAATCGGCGCTCGTATTCGCGAATGGTCGGGTCGACGGTTTCCGTGCTTCCTGATTTCTTCAAAATGTTGGCGAGCTTGGCAGACATTGAGACCCTTCAAGATCGGCTCCGACGGCATGGACGCTTCCCGCCACACCGACGGGTCAGCCTAGTGGTATGACTGCGACTCACCACTAGCTCGGCCCTCGGCAGTTACTTGGTGAGACGGAGGTCGCAGAAGGGGTCGTCGGTGGGGCGGCAGATCTGGCTGTCGAGGGCGGTGCCGCAGGCGGGGCACAAGAAGCGGCGGAATACCACCGCTTCGCCGCACTCCTTCTCCGGGGACACGAAGTGGTCCGAGATCGAGGCCAAGGGGATGTCCAGTTCGGCACAGCCGAGGCGGTAGCCGTCGGTAGCTGAGCCAAGATGCTGGCCGCAGGACCCACAAGCCAGCATCGAGCCGACCACGGCCACGCCCTCGATGGCCTGGATCGCGCCGCTGGTGTCGCTGGTGCCGCCGGTTGGAGCGCGAGGCGGCCGGGCCGACTCCAGGCGCTCGGCTCGTACTCGGCTCCGGTTCTCAGCCGAGGCCTCCACGTCCACCTGCCCGTTGTCGTCCAGCTTCGCGCCATAGACGACTACCGCATCTTCCACACTGAGGCGGCCGTTGGCGACGTCGGCAGCCACCAGCGCTATCTCCCGGTCCAGTGGGTCGCCCCAGCCGGCACCGGGATTGGGCAACAACTCGAACACGTCATTCGATGAGAACGGGTACCCCGAGCCCCGGGTGGCGGTGTCACCGGTGGGGGCCGCGGCCCGCAGCTCATCGGGGCCGCCGGGCATCCGGCCGTCGGCGAACCAGGCAGGCACGTCGGTGCCCTCGGCGTACCAGTAGTTGCCCCCGGTGGCAGGCCAGCCTCCGCCCATCCCCAACCCGCCGGTGATGCTCTTGGCCAAGCCGCCCACGGTGGCGGTGCAGTAGGGGGCCTTGTGCCCCATGAACCCGATGGAGAACGTGACCCCGCCCCGCCATCGGCCGTGACCGCCGCTGTCGGTCGCCTCCCGGCGGTAGAGGTACAGGCAGGGCATGACCTGCTCGAAGCGCTCCACGTCGGAGAAGTGGTGGTTGATGCACAGCACGCTGCCGCCGTAGTCGATGCCGTCACGGTGATTGAATGCCCCCACCCCGCCGGCCAGCAAATCGAGCGTGGTGTCAGAGCCGAAGTTGCCGTGCTCGTCTCGCCACACCAAACCCGGCCCACCCCCCAGGGTGTGCAGGCCTGACGAGGCGAAGGCGTGGCCGGCCAGCTCCGGATCGCCCGACACCATCTTGGCAGCCAGCAGATGGGCCTGGTTGATGGTGCCCACCGAGCCCTGCGAACTGCTCACCGCGGAGGGGTGGGGGGCAGAGGTGATGGCTCCGTGGGAATACTCGAAGTCGATTTGGCGCAGTACCCCGGCGGCGCACAGATATTGGTCGTAGGCGATGATGGGCAGCAGGCCGTTGAGCACTGACGCACGGAACACGCCCCGGGAGATGTTGAACGCCCCCGACGCCGGGTCGGTGCCCTCGTTGGAAACGGTCAGGCGGTCGCCGGTCTTGCGGTACGAAAGGCACCACCGGTGGAGACTGGTGTCCACCGGAGTGGCTCCGGCCACATAGCGCTCGTCCCGCCACTCCCCGTCGGGCAGACGGGCCAGACGCTCTCCGGTGATGCGGGCGGTGTCGTCGATCATCCTCACCATGGCGGCCCGTACCGCGGGCGCCCCGTAGCGCCCGATGATCTCCATGAGCCGCTGGTGGGCGGTGCGGAACCCCGAGACCTGGGAGTTCAGCTCCAGGGCCATGAGGTCGGGCAGGCGGGATCGGCGGGTCCACATGTCCACCACGTCCTCGCGCACCACGTCGTTCTCAGCCAGCTTGATGGGGGGCATGAACGAGGGCTCGGCCCACACGTCGTTGGCGTCGAGCACGAACCCGCCGGGGAGCAGCCCGCCGATCTCCCGCTGGTGCAGGCAGTTGAACAGCCAGCCGAACAGCTTGTTTTCCACGAACACCGGCCCGTACACCGCGGTGTCCATCTGGTGATTCGACCCCACCCAGGGGTCGTCTTGGAGGAACAGGTCGCCGTCGCGGATGCCGACGTTCATGGAGCGGTGCTCGAGGGTCCACTTGATCACCTCGTCGGCGAACCCGGCGAAGAACATGGAGTAGGGGCTGGAGGTGACCGCGTCGCCGATCTCGGTGGTGATGGCGCAGTTGAAGTCGAGGCCCTCGACCACGATGTTGGATCCCGAGGTGCGGCGGATGGTGTCGCCGTGGTCCAAGTTGAGGTTCCAGAGCTTCGACCGCAGCACCTCATAGGTCACCGGGTCGAGGTCCTGATCGATCTCCTCGTGGTAGACCACCGAGGGGTCGACCACGGGTACATCGGGCGGGATGTAGCCCTCCCGCAGGCTCTCCGACCGGCGCTCCCGCTCGTTTGCCAGGGTTCGGGGGTTGTCTACCAGGGCCATGTCGCCTCCTCGATGAACAGGTCATTTCTCGGGGTCATGGAGCTCACAGCGTCAAGACCAGATTGCCATATCGGTCAGATCGGAGTTGCTGGCCCGGCCGGACCACCACGGTGGTGTGTGGATACTCGATGATGGCCGGGCCAGCCACCGGGTCCACGTCGTTGCCCGCGGCGAACCCGTCGAAGATGGGGGTGGAGACCGACTGGCCCAACTCCCGCCAATACACGGGCCGCTCCCGATCGGGGGACGAGGCCGTGCCGTTGGACGACTCCAGCAGCGGTGCCGGGGGCGTGGCGGTTTGCACCGTGACCCGCATGGCGGTGGTGGCCGCGCCGGCGGCAGCGAATCCGGTGCCCGGTCCGTAGCGCCCCTCGTAGGCGGCGTTGAAGTTGGCCAGCAGCTCTGCCGCCCAAGCATCGTCGATGGCGCCGTCGGGCAGCGGGGTCTCCACGGTGTGGACTTGAAGTGGGTACTTCATCTCGGCCCGCCGGAGAAGGGTGAATTGCTCCAGATTGGCGGTTTCGGCGTAGGTGCGGGCCTCGGCCTCCAGGCCGTTGAGCACTTCGGCCATCTGCTCCAAGTCGAACGGGGTTTGAAAGAAGGCGTTGGCCGCGAAGGTGCGGACCCGGTCGAGCTGGGGGAGTCCGTAGGCCGACCACACCGACGCTGTATCGGCAAGGGGGAACACCACCTCGGTCACCCCGATGCCCTTGCCATAGAGGCCGGCATGCGCGCCGCTGGCCCCGCCGTAGCCCCACAGGGTGAACGACCTCGGGTCTTGGCCTCGCTGGACGGTCACCCGGCGGATGAGGTCTTCCATCCGGCTGTCCACGATCTCCACAATGCCCGCCGCGCACGCCAGTGGGTCCAGGCCCAGCGTCTCGCCTAGGGCGGCAACGCCCTGCTGGGCGGCGTCGTAGTCCAGTTCCAACCCGCCAGCCAGTCGCCGGGACGGGTCGAGCACCCCGAGCACCAAGTCGGCATCGGTCACCGTCACCTCGGTACCCCCCCGTCCGTAGCAGACCGGGCCGGGCACGGCCCCTGCGCTCTGGGGGCCAACCCGGAGGCGGCCGGTCTCGGGGTGGACCCAGGCAATCGACCCGCCGCCAGCGCCTACCGACTCCACGTCCACCTTGCGCAGATAGGAGAGCTGGCGGACGGTCTCGCTCTCCTCCCGGTAGCCCACCTGGCCGTCGGTGATGGTGGCCACGTCCAGAGTGGTGCCGCCCATGTCGGTGACCACAACGTTGGAGTAGCCCATGCGAGTGCCGACCACGGCAGCGGCCACCACACCGGCCACCGGTCCGGATTGGAGGGTGGTGAGCGGCAGCCGGGCTGCCTCGGCGGCAGTGGCCAGACCGCCCTCGGCCTGGCCGAACAGCACGTCGCCGTCGTATCCCCGCTCGGCCGCGCCGTCGACGATCCGTTGGATGTAGCCCACCATGAGCGGGCCGATCTGGGCGTTGAACACGGCTGACACCGTGCGGCCGTACTCCCCGATGCGGGGGGCTACCTCGTGGGCGCAGGAGATGAACACCTCGGGCAGCCGCTCCGCTAGGGCTTCGGCCAGCGAACGCTCGTGAGCCGGGTTCATGAAGCTCCACAGCAGTGAGACCGCTGCCGCCTCGTAGCCTCCCTCGGCCACCGCTTCGACTACCCGGTCAACCT
>JAPPKI010000465.1 GCA_028820035.1 bacterium
GGCCTGATGTGATCAGCATCAAGACAGCTCTGGCTGTTGCCGGGGTCGTCGCGGTTGCCTCGGTGGCCTGTGGGGGCGATTCCGAACCAGAAGCAGCCGCCCGGAATCATTGGCCGATTCAGATTGGCAGCGAGCAAGCTGACACAACCTATGGCATTTCTGCTGCTCCCAATGGCGACGCAGTGATTGCTGCTGCAACCGAGGGCAATCTGGCTGGCGAAAACCAAGGTCAGCGGGATGTATTCCTGGCCCGATATTCGCCCACTGGCGAGTTTCTCTGGTCATGGCAGGACGGCGGGCCTAAGAACGACTCCCCGTTAGGGGTGTCGGTGGCGTCTGACGGTTCGATCTACGTCGCCGGTTTCACCGAAGGCGATTTTGCCACCCCCAATCAGGGATCGGCCGACGTCTGGCTGGCCCGGTTCGACGCCGACGGCAACGAACTGTGGCGCCGGCAGTTTGGCGGGCCAGCCTGGGACCGCGGATTCGACGTGGCCGCCTTTGACGGCGGGGCTTACATCACCGGCTATACCTCCAGTTCGCTCGACCCTGCCACCGATCTCGACGGGTTCGATGGCTTTGCCGCCAAATTCGACGCCGACGGCAACCAGCAGTGGATCCGCCACATAGGTACCGACGCCACTGACTGGGGCCAGGGCTCGGCGCTGGCCCCCGATGGCGGGCTGTATGTCACCGGTTACACCGAAGGTGATCTCGGCGGTGCCAACGCCGGTGACAAGGACCTGTTTGTGGTCCGTCTCCGGCCCGACGGCAGCCAGGCGTGGGCTGCTCAACTCGGTACCTCGGCCCTCGACTGGACCCAGGGAGTGGGCTTGGGCCCTGATGGCGGAGTGCTCCTGGCCGGTTCCACTGAGGGGTCCTTCGCAGCCGACAATGCCGGTGAGAGGGACATGATCGCGGTATGCCTCGACGCCGACGGCAACGAGAAATGGCGCTGGCAGACGGGCTCACTCGGTGCCGACTCAGCCTTCGAAATCCGACATAACGGCGAATTCACCATAGTCAGCGGCAGCTCGGAGGGAGACGGCTTGGACATCCGTATTGGTATTCTCCACAAACTCGACCAAGCCGGCAAAACGGCCGGTGGCTTTACGGCCACACCCGGCGGCTCCGATGCGGTGGATTTCACTGGCCTGGATGTCGCCGACGATGGCACGGTGTACTGGAGCGGGAACACCTTCGGCTCGCCCGTTCAGCCAAATGCCGGGGATTCCGATCTGTTCTTTGGCCTCACGTGGGGTCCTGACGAATGAACTCGAGCAGTGGCATCTGAGCCCACGGTCCGGGCAACCGGCGAGACACTGGTCGAGGACATGACCGAGGCTGAGCGCGAGAGGGCCTGTCGGGTCGATCAGGTGCTGCCCGCGTTGGCGGAGCAGGCGGTGGAGGCCGATCGCACGGGCGAGTTTCCCCTAGAGCACGTCCGCACGATCTCGAAGGCAGGCCTGTTGGGACTCACCGTTCCCACCGCCTACGGGGGTCTGGGCGGCGGACTGCGCGATCTGGCCGCAGCCACCTTCGCCATGGCCACCGCTTGCCCGTCAACTTCACTGGCCTACTTCTTCCAGTGCAGCGGATCGTCCCGGGGCCTGCTGCCGTTGGCCGCCGTCGATGCCGGTTTGTTTGCCGACGACGAGGTGCCCATCGTGCGGGCGTTCGGCGAGAAGGTGCTGCGCCGCATGGGGGAAGAGGGCCGATGGGTGGCCAATTTCGCCAGCGAGTCGGTGCGGTCCAAGAACGCCGCGGTGACCATCGCCACCGAGGCATCCCGAACCGAGGGAGGGTGGCTGTTGAACGGGGTCAAGTCATTCGGCTGCGCCACCGGAGTGGCCGACGACTACCTGGTGACGGCCAAGCTCGACACCGGCGACACCGCCGAGTTCTTGGCGGTGTTCCTGATTCCCCGAGACACGCCGGGAGTGAGCGAGCGGGCCAAGTGGGACGCCATCGGCATGCGGGCCACCGCCACTCATGGCATCGTGCTGGAGAACGCCTTCGTGCCCGATGAGAACGCGCTCACCGTGCCGGGAACATTTGTCAAGATGACCCAGGTGAGCCGGGGGAGCTTCGTCGGCAATCAGGTGGCCCTGTCGTCGGTGTACATCGGCGCGGCGCAGGCGGTGTACGACTTCGCGCTGAGCTTTTTGACCACCACCACCTACCACGGCACCGACGAGCCCATCGGCGGCAGCGACCTGCACCGGCAGCTCATCGGCAAAATGCGGGCCCACCTCGACACCGCCTACCTATGGGCCCGCCGCCAGATCCTGTTGGAAACGGCCGACCCCGAGATCATCCCCAAAGACGACGTGGTGGCCAACTGGCGGATCGCCAAGGGGGAGATCGCCGACAACTGCTTCCAGGCCGCAGTGCAGGCCCTCAAGGCGTGCGGCACCGGCAACACCGGAATGGAGGGGGCGATATCCCGAGGTCTGCGCGACCTGTCGATGGGGCTGGTGCAGGGCTTTCCCGCCGAGCGGGGCCGCCTGGAGGCAGCCTCGTATCTGGTGTTCGGCAAGGAAGGCGATCAGTTCGGCACCACTAGGGGCGTCCAATGAACCCGCTGCGGAAGCTCCCATGGTTCTTCCCCGGGATGGGGGCGTTCTTGTACTTGACGGGGATGAACGACGAGTTCCTGCACATTGTGGGGGACCTGTGGCTGGACGTCGGCCGCTGGGGGCAGACCGGGTTGGTGATCGCCCTGCTCGCTCTGGTGGCCTACTTCACGCTGGACGCGCTCAATCGCCGACGCTCGGCCTACCGCTCGGCGGTCCGGGCCGCCGACACGACCCGTTCTGCCCGACTATGAACTTCAGCCCTATGAAAAGGTGTGACCGATGATCCTCCCCGCCAATCGCCGCTCTTCATCGCTTCGCTCTCAGGCGCTGGGACTGCTGATGGTGACCTTGCTGGTGGCCGCGGCCTGCTCACAGGAAGCCGACGAGGCGTCCTCAGCCCCGACCGCCGCCCCCACCGCGGCCTCGGCCACAGCCGCCGCTCCCGATGTGCCCGATGCACCCGACGAACCAGAGGCGCCGGCCCCCGAGCCCGAGGCCACCACCGGCGGCTTGGTGCCCGCCGGATCGGACACCCCCGGTGTCTCCGATGACACCATCACCATCTCGTTCATCATCACCGATACCTCGGCAGTGGCCGCCGCCTTCGGCTGGGAGACCCCGGATGAGGGCGACCGCGAGGCCCAAGTGGCGGCGCTGATCGACCACTTCAATGCCACCGGTGGCATCGCCGGCCGCCAAGTGGAGGCCAAGGTCACCGTGTTCAACGCCATCACCGACAGCCCGATATCCGAGGAGGCCCTCTGCAACGCCATCACCCAGGACGACAAGGCCTTCGCGGTGGTGATGACCGGCCAGTTCCAGGAGAACGCCCGACCCTGCTATCGCAACGCCAACACCCTCATGTTCGACGCCACGCTGTATCCGGTGGACAACGCGGGGTTCGAGGAGTTGGCCCCCTACTACTGGTCGCCGATGCTCCCCTCTTACGACGACTTGGTGGGCGGCCTGGCTACCGGGCTCATCGACGACGGCTGGTTCGAGGGGGCCACGCTAGGGATCATCGCCATCGACTCCGAGTTGAGCCAGCGGGTGTACGACGAGCAGTTCGCCCCCCGGCTGGCCGCTGCCGGAGTGGAGGTGGCTTCGTACAACACCATCGACCCCACCGACGGGACGTCATTCAACAACGACCAGCTCCAAGCCATCATCAACTTCAAGGAAGCGGGGGTGGACAAGGTAGTGGCCATAGGCGGGTCTCGGCTGGTTTCGTGGTTCATCGACACCAGCATCACCCAGAACTACGCCCCCGCCTACGCCGTGACCAGCCACGACGCCCCCGAGTTCAACGTATTCAACTACCCGGAGATGATGCCAGGGGCCAGCGGCATCAGCGTGCTGCCCGGCTACGACGTGAACGACGACCAGTACCCGTTCCCGGCCAGCGCCGCCGAGCAGGACTGCGCCGACATCTTCGCCGATGCCGGTTTGGAGTTCACCGAGCGGGCCAACATCCGCACCGGGCTCATGTACTGCGACGTGCTGCGCTTGTTGAGGGCCGCCACCCCGCACATGACCGAGGTGAGCGCGCAGGGGGTCACCGACGCGCTGTGGACTCTGGGCGGCTCGTTTGAGGCTGCGTCGGTCTACGGGGTGGAGTTCACCGAGGGAAGCTACGCCGGAGGCGATCTCTACCGGCGCTTCCGGTTCGACTCCGACTGCGAGTGCATGGCGCTTACCGGCGACCCGGTGGACTTCGACGGGTAATCAGCCGCCATGGTCAAAGAGCCTGAGGGGCGACCGGGCAACCCCCGCCTCTTGGCCGCGGTCTCCTGGCAGGGGGCGGCCTTGGCCTCACCCCTGCCAATTCTGCTGTTCCGACGAGCAGAGATCGCCGAGCGCCTTGAGCGGCTGGGAGCGGTAACCGGAGAAGCTGCCCTGCTGGGCGCAGTGGCGGTGGTGGCCGCGCTGATCGTTCCCCGGTTGCGCGACAAGCTCCCCGCAGGAATGCTGCTGATGCTCGGCGGACTGGTGGCCGCGGTGGGGCTGGGACTGATGGCCTGGACCATCGAGCTGACCCTGTTCACCGTCGGCGGCGTGCTGCTGGCGGTGGGCACGGCCCCTGGTCTGGTGACCCATCGGATTCTTTTGACCAGCGATGTTCGACCCGCCGATCGGTTCCGCACCATGTCGTGGTATTGGGGGGCAGTGGCTGTGGGCGTGTCATGGCCGCTGTTGGTTCGCACTTTCAGCGCGGTTGGCTACGACACGATGCTGTGGATCAGCGCCGCGCTATCGCTGGTGAGCGCGGTGTTGGTGGGCCGTCACGCCTTGGCCCACGACGAGGATCAAGAAGTCGAGATGACTGTTGCCCGCCTTGATGTGCCCTGGGCTCGGCGGTCCTACGGGGCGGCCTTCGCCGTGGGGGCAGTGGTGATCGGCGGCGCCGACGCCGCCCAATCGCTTCTTCTGGGGGAATGGCAGCGCAGCGCAGCTCAGAATGCGGCGGTGCTGGCCGTTGGGTCGGGGGCGGCCGCACTCATCAGCCTGTTCGGCCCGTGGTATCACCGGCTGCACCGACTCGGGGGCAGCCGACGATCAGATGCCATCGGCACCCAATTGCTGATCGCCGGCGCGCTGACATTCCTAGGCGGCCTGTCGTTCACCTACATCGGCCTGGTGGTGTGCTGGTTGTTTGCGGGCGGGGCCATCGCCATGGCCGCCGCCGGGCTGGACGCCGCGGTGTTCCCGTCCCTGGTCCCCGCGGTTCGACGAGCGGTGTCCGCCCGCCAAGTGTTCTGGGTTGGCGCGGGCGGGGTGGTCGGCGCGCTGGTCAACGCCCAGGTGATCGGGGCATGGTCGGACCAGTGGAAGATCGGATGGCTGGGCTTGCCCTTGCTGGTTGCGGGTTGGGCCATTCGCCGGTTTGCGGCCCCGGCACGCGACTCTGAGACCGCGGTGGCGAGAGCCCAGGCCACCAC
>JAPPKI010000557.1 GCA_028820035.1 bacterium
CGCTTGGGGGCCTTCTTCTCGAGGATGTGGTTCTTGTAGGCGCTGCGGCGGCGGAGCTTGCCGGTGCCGGTGGTCTTGAACCGCTTGGCCGCGCCTCGGTGGGTCTTCATCTTGGGCATAGCTGTTGTCTGCGCTGTTGGGAGCTATAAATCAATTTGATCTACTGAGCAGTGTCGGCTGCCGCGGCCTCTTCGGCTGATTGGCCGGCCGCCCGAGCGGCCTGTTTGCGGGACTGTCTCTTCGCCGGTCCCAGCACCATGACCATGTTGCGACCATCCAGCCTCGGGTAGACCTCGACCTTGGCCACGTCTTCCACCTCGTCGGCGATGTCATCGAGAATGCGTCTCCCCAATTCGGGATGCTGCACCTCGCGGCCGCGGAACATGATCGTGACCTTGACTTTGGAGCCCTCTTCCAAGAAACCCCGCACCTTGCGTGTCTTGGTCTCAAAGTCGCCGGGCCCGATCTTGGGCCGGTACTTCATCTCCTTGACAATGATGTTGGTGCTGTTTCGTCGAGACTCCTTGGCCCGTTGGGCGGCCTCGTACTTGTACTTGCCGTAGTCCATGATCCGGCACACCGGGGGATTCGCCTTGTCAGCGACCTCCACCAGGTCCAGGCCGGCATCACGGGCCATGTCCAACGCCTCCGGCAATGGGCGAATGCCTATCTGCTGGCCATCCTCACCAACGAGCCGCACCTCTCTGGCTCTGATCCGGTCGTTGATCCGGGGCTCTGCATCTGCCGTAGCTATGGCCGATCACCGCTCTGCAATGCGCATGTTCCTCTCTCTTGACTATGGGGGCTGGCACGCTGGGATTCATTGCACCCCGCTTGCGTGCCGAAGTTGCGGGGTAACAGTATCAGCGTTAGGGCACAATCACGCCAGACGAGGCAAAAAGGAGCCAAAGAAAGAAATGAGCACACTATGGACACCCGATGGCGAGGTGCCGGTTGACGACGGCCGAGAACGGTCGGCAACCCCTCCGCCGCAGGGCGCATCAGATCAAGTTGAAGACCCGCTGGCCGGGTTGAGCGATGAGGAACGGGCTCAGGCCGAGGAACTGGCCCAGCAGCTGGCCGAGGCCCGGGAGCAGATCGCCAACACCCCCGCGTCGGTGGTGGTGGGGAACCACGCCATGGGGCTGTATGAGCTGGGAGCCATCCACCTCAGCCAGCAACCGCCCAACTTGGAAGAGTCCCGATTGGCCATCGACGCCCTGGGTGCGGTGGTGGAGGGGCTGGAGGGACGCCTCGGCGAGCACGAGGCCACCCTCAAAGATGCCCTTCATCAGATCCGCATGGCGTTCGTGCAGGTGTCCCGGGCGATGGAGGGTGGCGCCGAAGACGCCGAATACTCAGAAGAAGACGATCCGAGGTCTAGCGGGGAGTAATTCCTGCCGCTTCCCAAACACCCCGGTGGCCCGCGGCCAATTGGAAGGTCACCGCGACGCCTGCGGTGATAGTGCGGGTCCCGTCGGCGATGGCGGTGCAATGGAAGGGATAGGCCGTACCGTCTCCCGCGGCGATCGTCCCCCAGCCTGTACCGCTGTCGAAGCTGGCAACGGTGCCGATGAGGGGAATGTTGCGGCCAGCCAAGCTCAATGGACGATCTTGGCCAACGGGAGCTCGATGATGTCGCTAGCCCCGGCGTCTCGCAGATCGGGGATCAACACGTTGATGTCCGCTTTGGGCACCACCGTCTCCACCGCATAGCCGTGGTCCCCGAACAGCTCGTTGACCGTGGGTGCCTTCATGGACGGCAGCAAGTCGATCACTTTGTCCAGGCTTTCCGACGGCACGTTCATCTTGACCAGCACCTTGCCCCTGGCCTCCAGCACCCCGCCCAACAAGGTGTGGATCTGCTCCATGGCATGGCGACGCTCAGGGTCGGCATAGCTGACCGGGTTGGCGATCAGCTCGGTGTAGGAAGTGAGGATTGTGTGGATGATCTTGAGGCCGGCCGCCCGCAGCGCCCGCCCGGTCTCGGTGATCTCCACCACTGCGTCCACAATGTCGGGGGCCTTGGCCTCGGTGGCTCCGTACGACAGGGCGATGTCGGCCTCGATACCCAAGTCGTTGAAGAACCGCTTGGTGAGGGCCGGATACTCGCTGGAGATCTTTACCCCCTGGGGCAGATCCTCCGCCGCGTTCCACTGCGAGTCGTCGGGCACCGCCAGCACCATCCGGATCGGCCGCGAGGTGTTCTTGGAGTAGTGAAGCTCCCCCAGCGACACCACGTCGCTGTCGGTCTCGGCCACCCAGTCGCGCCCGGTGATGCCCAGATCGAACAGTCCGTCAGCCACGTATCGGGGAATCTCCTGGGGCCGCAGAATGCGGACATCACTGATGCGCGGGTCGTTGATCGTGGCCTTGTAGGCAACATCCGAACTGCGGTTCACCGAGATGTCGGCGGCGTCGAAAAGCTCCAAGGTCGCCTTCTCCAGCGAACCCTTGGGCAAAACCAACGAGAGCATGCCCCAACGCTACCGGGCTGCAAGTGCGGGGCTGGTGTCAATACCCGGTTGCCCCGTCCCGGTTCCCAGCGTACGGCAAACGTTCTCCGTTCAACCCGGCCGCAAGTCGATCCGCAGGTCGGGGCCGAGGCGGGTGACGTCGCAGATCTCGCCTCGCCAGAGGTCATCGATGGTGGGGGTGGCGGGGCCGGTGAACATTGGGTGGGCGTCGTTGCCGCCGGAAAAAGCGGGGGCCAGGTACACGGTGTAGTGGTCCACCAGGCCAGCTCGGTGGAAGGCGGCTGCGGTGGCGGCGCCCCCTTCGACCAGAAGCTGGACTACACCCCGCTCCCCCAACTCGGCCAACACCTGCTCCAGCGGACCATCCATCTCCATCGCGGGGTGGACACGGGCCTCGGGCGGTGCGGTGCCCAACACCACTCGTAGCGGCTGGGTGGTGCGGGGGGTCATCCCGGCGGGAGGCTGCCAGTCCCGCACCGTAAGGGCGGGATCGTCGGCTCGAACAGTGCCCGCCCCTACCAGCACTGCGTCGCTTTCGGCTCTCAGCCGGTGCACGTCGGCCCGGGCCTCAACACCGGTGATCCAGCGGCTAGTGGCATCGGGGGCGGCAATGCGGCCGTCCAAGGTGGCGGCCAACTTCAGCACCACCCAGGGAAGCCCGGTGCGGCGGTGCTTTAGGTAGGGAGCCAGCAACTCAGCGGCCTCAGCCGCCCGCACACCCGTCTCCACGTTCAAGCCAGCCCGTTGCAGAGCCGCGATGCCCTTCCCCGAGACCGCAGGGTCGGGATCCTCCACCGCCACGAACACCCGAGTGATCCCCGCGGCGATGATGGTGTCGGTACATGGCCCGGTGCGACCCTGGTGGTCGCAAGGCTCCAGCGTGGTGTAGAGGTCAGCCCCCTCGGCGCGCGGGCCAGCAGCTTCCAACGCGTTGATCTCCGCGTGGTTGCCGCCCGGCGGCGATGTGGCCCCTAAGAACGTCTGGCCGCCGGAATCAACCACCGACCCCACCCACGGATTGGGCGAAGTGACCAGCCGACAGGAACGGGCTGCTTCCAAGGCCAGATCCATCATCTGGGCTGGATTGGAATGGCTCGAGGTCAATGCTCAGTGGGCTGGTCGGCCAGCAGGCGCAGGGCGTGGGGGACAACATCGAGCACCGCGCCCAGGCACTCCACCGATCCCTTGGGGGAACCGGGCAGGTTCACAATCAGAGTCGTGCCCCTAGTTCCGGCAATCGCCCGGGACAAGCGCCCGAAGGGGCTCACCAGCCGGGAGGCTTCGGCCAAACCATCGGCCCGGCGCTCCAGCACCGCGGCGGTGCCCTCCGGAGTGAGATCGCGGGGGCCGAAACCGGTACCTCCGGTAGTGGCAATCAGGCCAGCAAATCCCTCAGACATGTCCAAGAGGGCATCACGCACCGATTCAACGCCATCCTCCACCGCTCGGCGGTCGGCGATCTCGTATCCTTCGCCAGCCAGCAACTCCACCAGGGCGTCGCCCGAGCCGTCTTGGCGGGTACCGGCGATCACGCCGTCGGACACCGTGAGAATCTTGGCGGCCAGTCCCGCGGTTTCTTGATCAGCCATCGCTGGGAGACTACTGGCCTGAACCGGCGTGGTGGCGGGCCTGGTACTTGGTAACGAACATTGCGTCGGTGTTGTGGTCTTGGGGGAGGATGAGGGCGCCGCGGCCGTGGGAACGCCAGCGGGTGTCGTCGATAGGGACGGCTTTGGCATCGGGGTGCTCTCGGGCCACCAATTCGTCGATGGCCGCAGTTTCGGCCTTGGTCATGGTGCAGACGCTGTAGATCACCACTCCCCCTGGGCGGACCAAGTCGAACGCGGTTCGGACCAGCTTGGCTTGAAGGTGGGCCAGTTCCTCTACGTCATTGGGTTTGACTCGCCAGCGGGCGTCGGCCCGCCGTCCTAGCACACCCAAGCCAGAACAGGGGGCGTCTACCAGTACCCGGTCGAAGGAATGGGGGCGAAACGGTGGGTGGCAGCCATCTGCGGCTACCACTCCGGCCAAGGAAGAGGCCGTCTTAGCGGCATTAGCCGCCACCAACATGGCCCGATGCCGACGGTGATCAGCAGCTACCACATTGGCCGAACTGCCGGCTAGGGCGGTGGCCTTACCGCCGGGGCCGGCGCACATGTCCAGCACCTTCTCCCCCGGCTGGGGGTCGACCAGCTCGGCCACCCACTGGGAGGCGAGGTCTTGGACATAGCCGTCGGGGCGGGTAGTGACCGGCGATGGCTGGTTCATCCGCCCCAACGCGGCATGGGCCTCTGATGCGCCGAGGTCGGCCTCCAATCGCTCCACCAGCCAATCCGGGTAGCTCAGCCGAACCGCGTCAGACGGCCAGGCCGGTTCCATATCGGCCACCCGGCGCAAGACAGCGTTGACAAATCCCCGTTGGTGTCGGGGTGCCGCTTCAACGGTCTCGCTCACCGCGGCATAGGCCGGGGTGTCCAGCAAGTGCAGCTGGTAGGCGCCGATCCGCAGCAGGTTGCGGGTGGTGAGGTCGGGCGGGTCGGACACGAAGCCGTCGATCAAATGGTCCAGCGCCCGACGCATGCGGGTGACCCCGTAGACCAATTCGGTGATCAGCCCGGCATCGCGGGCGGGCAGTTCGGCTGAGGCCAGCACCAGGTTGGCGTAGGCGCCGTCCCGCTCAACCCGATCGAGGAGCTTGGCGGCAACGGCTCGGGCGTTCTTCGACACTGGTCTCGATTGGGAAGGGCTCACAATCCGAGCCGGTCATCAGGAGTGGGACGGGCCCCCCGCAGCCAGTCCTCGGCGGCCTGCCGGGATCTGCCCTCGGCTTGCACGCCCACCAACTCCAGCAATCCTTGGCCAGTACCCATGCAGGCACCGTCCATCTGCCCTGGTGGAAGAGAACCTTCGATGGAGCGAGCCGACCAGACCTTAAGGTTCTTGCCCCACCACGTGGTCCACCCCCCCCCCAACCCAACATTCCGATTCAACTAAACCGCAGACCCCCCCCACTCGAGGCGGATTTACTAACGG
>JAPPKI010000211.1 GCA_028820035.1 bacterium
TCGGAGTGGCCGCCCAGATACTTGGTGGTGGAGTGCACCACCACATCGGCCCCCAACTCCAGCGGCGCCTGGAGGTACGGGGTGGCGAAGGTGTTGTCCACCACCACCACGGCCCCCGACGCGTGGGCCACATCGGCCACCGCAGCGATGTCCACCACGGCCAGCATGGGATTGGTGGGCGTTTCCACCCATATCTGGCGGGTCTCGGGACGGATGGCCGCGCCGAGCGCGTCCAAGTCGGCCAAATCCACCGCCGACCACTCTATGCCCCGATCGCCGTACACCCGGGCAATGAGTCGGAAGGTCCCCCCGTAGGCGTCGGTCCCCAGAACAACATGGTCTCCGGGGCGCATCATGCCCACCACCGCGTCCTCCGCCGCCATGCCGCTGGCGAACGCCATTCCGTACTCGGCCCCCTCGAGCCCGGCCACGCACCGCTCCAGCGCCACCCGGGTGGGGTTGGAAGTGCGGGCGTACTCAAAACCCTGGTGCTGGCCCGGCGAATCCTGCACAAAGG
The DNA here is from genome assembly GCA_028820035.1 of bacterium. Classification (GTDB taxonomy): domain Bacteria; phylum Actinomycetota; class Acidimicrobiia; order Acidimicrobiales; family Bin134; genus Poriferisocius. The sequence goes on from JAPPKI010000211.1 coordinate 518, forward strand.
TGGTGGCGAGATGGATGGGGACGGTAATGGCGCCGGTGGCCTCGTCGGGCTCTTGGCCGACGTGGATGGCCCGAGTGTTGAAACCCCAGTCGCTGGCTTTCATGAATCAGGATCCGACGGGCCCGACGACAAGAAGCTCAGCACGTCGGTACTGGTCATCACCGCCCGGGGACGGCCACCGTCGAGCACCAGCAGGGCCGGAGAGCGCTCCAGCTTGGTCACCGCCAGCGCCACCGATTCGCCGATGCCGATCTGTTCCAGAGGACGGCTCATCACGCTCTCCACCGGCTGACCCAGTAGATCGCCGTTGAAGGCCAACTCCATGAGCTGAAGCTCGTGGACCGCTCCCATGACCTCAGCTGCAGCCAAGGGCATCTCGCCTTTGGCTACCGGGAGCTGGCTGACTCCGTGGTCGCGCATCTGGGTCACGGCCATGCTCACCGGATCGTCGGGCTTCACGTACACCAGCGGCGGCAATGCTCCCTCCTTGGCATCGAGCACATCCTTCACGCAGGGGTGTTCACCGATGAGGAAGCCATACGAGGCCATCCAGTCGTCGTTGAACACCTTGGACAGATAGCCCCGGCCAGCATCGGGCAGCAATACCACCACCACATCGTCGGGTCCGCAGTCTTGGGCCACCTCCAGGGCGGCGCACACCGCGGTTCCCCCCGATCCGCCGATCAGCAAACCCTCCCGCCGGGTTACCAGCCGAGCCATATCGAAGGAGTCCTGGTCGGAGATCGGGATCACCCGATCGACCACCTCGGGATCGTAGGTCTCAGGCCAGAAGTCTTCCCCGATCCCCTCCACCAGATACGGCCGGCCCGATCCCCCGCTGAACACCGAGCCCTCAGGATCTCCGGCCACCATTTGGATATCGGGGTTCTGCCGTTTGAGGAAACGTCCCACCCCGTTGAGCGTGCCGCCGGTGCCCGCCCCGGCCACGAAGTGGGTGATGCGCCCGGCGGTCTGCTTCCACAGCTCCGGGCCGGTGGTCAGCTCATGCGACAGGGGATTCACTTGATTGAAGTACTGGTTAGGCCGGTAGGCACCGGGCGTCTCGGCTACCAGCCGCTCTGCGGTGGAATAGTACGAATCGGGGTCTTCGGGATCCACCGCCACCGGGCACACCACCACCTCGGCCCCGTAGGCCCGCAGCAGCTGCACCTTCTCTTGGCTTACCTTGTCGGTCATCACGAAGACGCAGCGGTAGTCCCGCTGGGCAGCCACCAAAGCCAAGCCCACGCCGGTATTTCCCGAGGTTGGCTCGATAATGGTTCCGCCTGGCTTCAGCAGCCCTTCTCGCTCGGCCGCGTCGATCATCGCCACCGCAGGCCGGTCTTTCACGCTGCCGCCCGGGTTCAGCATCTCCAGTTTGGCCAGCACCTCACACGGCACCCCGTCGGCGATGCGCGGCATCCTCACCAGAGGAGTGTCTCCAATGAGATCGAGGATCGAGTCTGCGACCTCCACGCCCATAAACTACCCGGCGGTATGGAACCGCCTTGTATCGCAGTGGAGCCCGACTGCTGGCGGCGACCTGCGCTGGCCGACGCAGTGATTGCCGGCGGCGGCCGAGTGACGGCCCCCTCCGAGGCCACCGCGCTGGTTTGGGCCGAGCCCGCGGCCCCCGAGCTCTTGCCCGGTGTGCTGGAGGATGGGGCGGGCATCGAGTGGGTGCAGCTCCCCTACGCCGGCATCGAGAACTTGACCCATTTGCTCGACCGCGACCACCGCTGGACCTGTGGCAAGGGGGTGTACGCCCAACCGGTGGCCGAGCATGTGCTGATGCTGGCCTTGGCCGGCTTGCGGGGAATGGGGAGTTTTGCCCGGGCTCAGAACTGGTCGCCGCCGAAGGGCCGGAACCTGCTGGGCGGCCGGGTAACCATGCTGGGCGGCGGGGGCATCACCGAGTCGCTGGTGAGGCTGCTGGAACCGTGGGACTGCCGAATCACCGTGCTGCGCCGCCATCCTCTGCTTATGGACGGGGTCGAACGGGTGGTCGGCCCCGAAGCCCTGCACGACGCCCTCAGTGACGCCGATGTAGTGGTGGTAGCGCTGGCGCTGACCCCGGAGACCACCGGCATTATCGACGCCGCCGCCCTCAACGCCATGGCTGTCCACGCCTGGCTGATCAACGTGGGGCGGGGCGGCCATGTGGTTACCGACGATCTGGTGGAGGCGCTGTCTGCCGGGTCGATCGGCGGTGCCGCATTGGACGTGACCGACCCTGAGCCCCTGCCCGAGGGCCATCCTCTCTGGAGCTTGGACAACTGTCTCATCACCCCCCATGTGGGCAACACCCCCGAGATGGGTTTGAAGCTGCTCGCCAATCGGGTCACCGAGAACGTCCGCCGCTACATCGCCGGCCAGGAGTTGCTCGGCCCCATCGACGTCGACCTCGGATACTGACCTAGGCGTCCCGGACTAGGGACCGATGATCCGGTCGAACTGCGCGGAGGGCTCTTCGATGGTGATCACCCGCATGGGGCGATCGGTGGGCGCGTGGAGACCGGGGCCGAAGGTGACCGGCCCGGCGGCCAGATCCTCGCCATCAAATCGCCGGAGCTGGACGGCAACCGCCCCCGGGTCGACAGAGCCAGCCCGCTCCACTGCCCGGATATAGGCCTCTACGGCGTCGGCGCCGGTGATGGCCCGCCCGTCTCTGGCAATGTGACCTTCAGTCGCGAAATAGTCGGCCAGGACTTGGCGAACCGCAGGGCTGGGATCGGGAGAATCGGTGTAGACCGAGGCGTACGAGAGCATGGTGAAGTCGCCAACACCGGTAACGTGCCCGATCCAGAAGTCCCCGTCCATGGTGGAGTTGGCGAAAATAGGCTGGAGAATGCCAGAAGCCCGAATAGGGGCCAGGATCTCCGGGGCCACGAGCCGAGTCCCGCAGAACACGATGGCCTCGGGACTGTTGTTGACCAGCCCAGAAAGCACGGGCTCGAGCAGGCCAGGATCGGTGGGCTGATAGCGGTAGAGACCAGTCACCTGGCCTCCAACGGCCTCGAACCCCAGCTTGAAGGCTTCGCATACGGCAACCGCTTCTGAGCTGGTCTCGTCGATGATTGCCGCCGCGGTAGTGAACCCTCGATCAGCCAACAGCGCAACCAAGTACTGGGCTTCGGTGCCCACTGGTGTGCCCAGGGAGAAGACCCGATCCCCCAGCTCACCCGTTGTCCACGAGGCGTCGGTGCCGCAAGGGCTGATCACCAGGGTCCCCGAGCTCTCCAACTCCTTGAGGGCCGGTTCCGCATAAGCGGCATCGCAGGTCATCAAGACCATGTCGATGCCGTCCAGCAATAGCTGCTCGGCACCCTTGTGCATCGCAGACAACTCGGTGTGGCTGTCGATGTGCCGCAGAACCACCGGCCGGCCCAGCAGGCCACCAGCCTCGTTCAGGGCGTCGATTCGAGTTTGGGCGGCCACTAGCGCGGGCTCGTCATAAGCCGCCAGGAACCCGGTGGTTGCCATTAGGGCGCCGATCACGATGGCGTCTTCTGCCAGCGGCACCCCATCGGGAGTGGCAGTGGGCAACGCAGGCGCATCTTCCACCTGTTCATCCTGTTCACCCGCGATGGGCGCGGGGCTCACCACCGTGCCCTCGCTGAACAGGCCACACCCCGACAGCACCAACAGCACTACCGAAACCAGCAGCACCGGCCGAGCGCCGGGCAGACTCATCACACCTTGAGCGGCCGAGCGCCGGGCGGACTCATCACACCTTGAGCGGCCGAGCGCCGGGCGGACTCATCACACCTTGAGGTCGCGGAATGGAATGCCCTTGTCGGCTCGCGGCTCGCGGGGCAGGCCGAGGATGCGCTCACCGATCACGTTGCGCTGGATCTCCGGTGTGCCCCCACCGATCTTGTGGGCAAAATGGCCGACCATCTGCCACACCCAGCTGTCGTCGTTCAACATCCCCTCCGGTCCCAGCAGCTCCATGGCGGTCTGGCTGGTGTCCCGAATGTGGTCGCCGGCGAGGATCTTGGTTATCGAGGCCTCCGGGCCGATCTCGGTGCCCTGGCTCAACGCGGTGTACGCCCGCATGCCCAGGTAGCGGAGCACTTCCGATCTGATCCACGCCTCGGCTAGGGACTGGCGAACCGCCGGTTCACCGGTTTGGCCCTTGTGGCGAGCCAATTTCACCAAGGCGGGGACATCTACTCGGGACGATTGTGCCCCCACCGCGGCGCGTTCGCTGTTCAGGGTGGTCTGGGCCACCGCCCAGCCGTTGTTGACCCCGCCGATCACATTCTCGGCTGGGACTCGCACATCGTCGAAGAAGGTCTCATTGAACTCGGCCCCTCCGGTTATCTGGCGCAGCGGCCGCGGATCCAATCCCTCCGTGTCCATCTCCACAAAGAAATAGGTGAGCCCCTGGTGCTTGGGAACATCCGAATCGGTGCGGGCCAACAGGATGCCCCAGTCGGCCAGATGGGCATAGGAGTTCCACACTTTCTGACCGTTGACCACGAACTCGTCGCCGTCTCGGACCGCTCGGGTCTGGAGTCCGGCCAAATCGGAGCCGGCGTTGGGCTCGCTGAAGAGCTGGGCGAACACCATCTCCCCTTGGCGGATCGGGTCCAAGAATCGCCTCTTCTGCTCGTCGGTACCCCACGCCATGAGCGTGGGAGCAGCCATGTCCAGCGCAGCCATGAATATCGACATCACCACGCCGTATCGGCTCTGCTCCTCTTCGAAGATGATGGCCTCCATGGTGGAGGCCTCCCGCCCCCCGTACTCCGTCGGCCAGTCCAAACAAGCCCACCCATCGGCGGCCAGACGGGCTTGCCAGGCCCGGGCCCGACCGGCCATTTCTTCCTCCCGGCCCGCGTTGATGCCCGGATTGAACATCTCATTGAATGCCTCCGGCGACCCCTTGGCCGGCGCGTTGGCCTCCAGCCAAGCCCGGGCCTCAGCCCGAAACGCCGCTTCTGAGGGGGTGTCGCCGAAATCCACGGGGACAGGTTAGGGG
>JAPPKI010000153.1 GCA_028820035.1 bacterium
GGTGGGCGCCGCCACCGAGGTGGAGCTCAAGGAGAAGAAGCACCGCATCGAGGATGCGGTGAGCACCACCAAGGCGGCTATCGAAGAGGGCGTGGTTGCCGGCGGGGGCGTCACCCTGCTGCGGGCCCAAGACGCGGTGAACAACGCAGCCGACAGCCTGCCGGCCGACGATGAGGCCACCGGGGCTCGCATCGTGGCCAAGGCTCTGGAAGGCCCGCTGGCCCAGATCGCGGTCAATGCCGGCCTTGAGGGCGGCGTGATCGTAGAGCGGGTCCGCAATCTGGAGGGCAACTCCGGGCTGAACGCGGCCACCGGTGAATACGAAGACCTGCTCACGGCCGGGATCATCGATGCGGCCAAGGTCACCCGCTCGGCGCTCCAGAACGCCGGCTCCATCGCCGGATTGTTCTTGACCACAGAGGCTGTTGTGGCCGACAAGCCCGATGAGAACGGCGGGATGCCTGGCGGCATGCCCGACATGGACTTCTAAGCCCAGGAACATAGGCAACGGCGGTAACGTCGTTGTATGGCCGAGCTTCATCCGGTGTGCGCGCCGCTGGCGTTCCTGTTGGGAACCTGGCAGGGCGCCGGCACGGGGGTGTATCCCACCATTGACGGCTTCTCCTATGCCGAGGAGGTTTCCTTCACCCACGCGGGCAAGCCGTTTGTGGCTTATACGCAGAAGACCAAAGACGCTGGCTCCGGGCTTCCCCTGCACGCTGAGGCTGGGTACCTGCGTCCCCAAGAAGGCGGACGAGTGGAGTTGGTTCTGGTGCAGCCGTCGGGCATCGCCGAGCTGCTGGAAGGGACAGTCGAGGATCAAAACATCCAGCTGGCGTCCATTGCGGTGCTGGGAACCGGCTCCGCCAAGCCGGTGACTGCCACCGAGCGGCGCCTTTGGGTAGAAGGCGAAGTGTTGCACTCCTCGGTGGCCATGGCGGCCATGGGACTGGAGCTCCAGCACCACGTAGTTTCTGAGATGTATCGGCTGTCATGACCCGGGGGCGGTCCCAGCGGGTACTGGTGCGCCACTGGGACGGGAGCGAAGAGCACCGCCGCCCCGATGACCTGGTGGTGGAGGAGCCGCTCACTGTCCAGCTCGACGGCATGACCGTCACTACCACCATGCGTACCCCAGGGCACGACTTCGAACTGGCCGCCGGGTTCTGCTTCACCGAGGGGCTCCTGGGCGGTGCCTCGGTGACCTCCATCCGCTACTGCGCCACCGAGCCAGCTGCCGACACCGAGTTCAACCTGGTGACAGTGGAGACCGACGGCGCCCCCCCTGCCACCCCTCGTCTAGGGCTCACCACGTCGTCTTGCGGGCTGTGCGGGGCGGAGAGCATTGAGTTGCTGCGGGAACGGCTGAGCCCGCTGCCGCCCAGCGAAACGCCCATTTCCACCGATGTCTTGGCTGAAGTCCCCGAACGGGTACGGGCCTTTCAAGACCTGTTCGGCGCCACTGGGGGGGTCCATGCCGCGGCCGTTTTCACGGTGGATGGCCAGCCCACGCTGGTACGCGAGGACATCGGCCGCCACAACGCGGTGGACAAGGTGGTGGGCCGCCTGCTGTTGGATGACGACCTGCCCGCTTCCGGTCAAGGCCTGTTCGTGAGCGGCCGGGCGTCGTTCGAGATGGTGCAGAAGGCGTGGGCCGCGGGATTCGCGGTGTTGGTGGCGGTGAGCGCTCCCTCTGCGCTGGCGGTGGAAACGGCGGCGGCGGCCGGTTTGGGGCTGGCTGGCTTCGTCCGAGACGGCCAACTCAACTTCTATTTCCCTTCTGAATAAGAATCCCCTTCATGCGCCCATTGCCCAAGCTCACGCCCGAGAACGAGTTCTTCTGGACCGCAGGGGCCGACGGCGTGCTGCGCTTTCAGTACTGCGGGGACTGCGACCGCTACCTCCATCCCCCCGGGGTGGTGTGCTTGGAAAGCGGGGAGGCACCCGAGATCAGGGAAGTATCGGGGCGGGCCACAGTGGTGGGGTTCACCGTGAACTACCAGCCGTGGCTGCCCGACATGGAGGTTCCCTATGTGATCGGGTTGGTGGCCATCGAGGAGGACCCCTTGGTGCGACTCACCACCCTCATCGTGGATGCCGAGCCCGAAGACGTGGTGATTGGCCTGCCGGTGTCGGTGCGCTTCGAGCAGCACAAGGACGTATGGCTGCCGGTGTTCGCCCCCACAGGAGAGCCGCCGGTTGAGGCGGACGAGTACCCCGAGCCCGCCCCGGCCCCGGTGCGGGCCATGCCTGTTTCCGACAAGTTCGAGTCGAAGGTGGCCATCTCCGGGATCGGGCTCTCCGAGGTGGGTCGGCGGCTGGGCCGCGATCCCATGAGCCTGGCGGTGGACGCGTGCCAGGCGGCGGTGGCCGACGCCGGACTCACTTTGGACGACATCGACGGCCTGTCCACCTATCCCGGCGGCAGCGCCAAAGACGGCGGCCACTCCGAAGGGGGCATCTACCCGGTGGTCGACGCCCTGGGCATCGCCCCTACCTGGTTCTGCGGCACCATGGAGACCCCCGGCCAGAGCGGCGCGGTGGTCAACGCGATGCTGGCGGTGGCGGCGGGGCTGTGCCGCCACGTGCTGTGCTTTCGCACCGTGTGGGAGACCACGTCGATTGCCTGGGGCAATCGCCAGAACACCGGTGTGGGCGGCGGGTCTCGGATTTCCGGGGAGATGGAATGGCGGCTGCCCTACGGGGCCATGTCGGCGGGCAACTGGATCGCGCTCATGGCCAGCCACTACTTCCACCGCTACAGCGCCACCCGGGAGCAGCTGGGGTGGATTCCGGTGACCGAGCGGGCCGGCGCGGCCCACAACCCGGTGGCCATCTACCAGGAGCCGATGACCATCGACGACTATTTGGGTGCCCGGATGATCACCACCCCGTTCGGCTTGTTCGACTGCGATGTGCCCTGCGACGGTTCCACTGCCCTGGTGGTGTCGGCGGTGGATGCCGCGTCCGACGGCCCCCACCGCCCGGTGCTGGTGGAGGCGGTGGGCACCCAGATGCGCGAGCGGATGTCGTGGGACCAGGGGACGCTGCTGCACGAGCCCATGGTGGACGGCCCCTCGGCCCATCTGTGGAGCCGCACCGACTTGAAGCCGGCCGACGTGGACGTGGCCCTGCTCTACGACGGGTTCAGCTTCAATGCCCTGTCGTGGCTGGAGGGTCTGGGTTTTTGCGGCAAGGGCGAAGGGGCGGCATTCGTGGAAGGTGGCGCCCGCATTGCCCGCGACGGGGAGATCCCGCTCAACCCCCACGGGGGCCAGCTCTCGGCCGGCCGGCTGCACGGCTACGGGTTCCTGCACGAGGCGGTGACCCAGCTCCGGGGTCACGGCGGGGGCCGACAGGTGGACAACGCCGAGGTGGCGGTGGTCAGCACCGGCGGCGGCCATCCCGGTGGCGCCTTCCTGTTCACCCGGGGCTGATAATTGGCGGGTCCGGTCTGCTAGAAGTGAGTCATGGCTGCTTACATAATCGTCAACTATCAGGTAGACAACCCCGAGCTGTACGGGGAGTACATGCAGGGCGCGGCCGGTGCCCTGGGCATCGGCGACGGCGCCGAGCTGGTTGCCTTCGACACCGAGTCGGAGGTGGTCGAAGGCGACACCGCCGGCCACCAGACGGTGGTGCTCAAGTTCGACTCCAAGGAGAGAGCCCGCGAGGTGTGGGAATCCGAGGCGTACCAGGCCGTGGTGGGTAAGCGCCACGACGCCACCAGCCGCCACTTCGCCGTGCTGGTGAACGGCTTCGGCGACTGACCATGCTCAGGCAGGGGTGATGGGACGTCGGGGCGCCGGGTCTGTCGCCCTGGTTCTTGTCCTTGGACTCTTGGCCGCTTCCTGCGGCGGCAGCTCAGACAGCTCGAGCCAAGAGGGCGCCACGGCTGAGCCAGCGGGGGTGGCGCAGGCCGAGGGTCCGGCGGACTTCTTGGCCGACGCTCCTGAACTGGTGATTGGCACCGTCCTCCCGGAGACCGGAGCGCTCAGCTATCTGCATCCGCCCGAGATCTCCGGTGTGAAACTGGCGGTGGCCGACATCCGAGCCGCGGGCGGCAAGGTGAGGATCCTGGAGGGCGACTCGGGCACCGATCCCGATATTGCCGTGGAAACGGTGAATCGCCTCTTGGGCGAGGGTGCCCGAGTCATTGTGGGAGCGGCCGCCTCCGGAGTGTCGCAGTCTATCATCCAGACCCTGTATGAGACCCAGATAGTCCAGTGTGCGGCCTCCAACACGTCACCGCTGTTCAGCACGCAGGAGAACGCTGAGTTCTACTTCCGCACGGTGGTCACCGCTGAGGCCGACGCGCCGATCATGGCCAACAGCATTGCCCGGGGCGGGGGAACCAACGTGGCCATCTTGGCCCGGTCCGACGACTGGGGTAGGTCGCTGTCGGTTCTGCTGGAAGCAAGCCTTCAGGAGCTGGGCATTGCCTCTGAGATCGTGCCGTTCTCCCAGGACGCCCCCGGTTTTGACGACATCGCCCAGTCGGTGGAGACGATGGGCGCCGACACCGTGGCGGTGCTTGCCTATGCCGAGGGCGCCCAGATCCTGCGCAGCTTGTTGGAGATCAATGTGCCGCCCCGCCCCATCCACGCTGGCGCGGGCATGTTCGACCTTGAGCTGCCCTCGCTGGTAAGTCCCGGCAATCCGGCCGACTTGGACGGGCTCACGGTCTATGGCGCATCGGGAGGAGACGAGTTCAACCAGAGGCTGTCGGAGACGGTGGGCGGGAACATCATCTTCGGCGGACAGGCCTACGACTGCGTGATGGTGCTGGCGTTGGCCGCTCTGGCCGCGGGTACCGACAACGGGCCTGAGCTGATCGCAGTGGTTCCCGACATCACCCGCGGGGGCCAAAAGTGCACCACTTACCGGGAATGCGCCTCTCTGTTGGCCGACGGTGTGGACATCGACTACGACGGCGCCTCCGGCCCGGTTGAGCTCGACGATGTGGGCGACACCACGGTTGGGCGCTACGCCGTCGCCAATGTGCGCGGCGGCACCCTCGTGGTGGTCGACATCGAGGATGTCGTCCTCGAACCCTAGGATTCAACGGTGGTGAGCGAACAGGTGAGCGGAACGGTAGGCGCGGTGCAGCCGTCGGTCGGGATCGGGGTCGTCCACTTGTTCGGCAAGTTCGGCCCGGGAGACGACCATTCCCAACTGGAGCGAGGTATCAAGCGGGCGGTCAAAAACGCCGAGAACATGGGGGTCCAAGTGGTGACGGTGGCCGTGCTCGGCCACAAGGCCGATATCGCGTTCATGGCCTTGCACGCCGATCTTTGGGAGTTGCGGGACTTTCAGGGAGATCTGCAACAAGCAGGACTCGACATCGTGGACTCGTACGTATCGCTCACCGAACTGTCGGAGTACGCTGCTGGGCTGCCGGAAGAGACCAAGCAGGCTCGGCTGTATCCCCAGCTCCCCCCCGAGGGCAAGCCGGCGTGGTGCTTCTATCCGATGTCCAAGCGCCGCAACCCCG
>JAPPKI010000414.1 GCA_028820035.1 bacterium
ATGTTGGCCCACTGCATGCAGCGCTTCTTCATTGCCGGGTCGATGTGGCGGATGAAGGCGTCGGTGGCCTCGTAGTAGTGATTGTCGGCGTCGAACACCTTGAACGGCAGGTTTGCCATGTTGCACCTCTGAGTGGGGGAGGGGTTGCCTTGATTTTCCTCCTCACCGGGAATCGGTCACAAGTTGCGCTCGTAATAGGGGTGACCCGTCTTCGTTTTCCAAGGCGGGAATACGAAGGGGCAGGGCGTACCATTCTGGGTTGTGAGCGACGCCGTGATGAGCTTGGCCGGGGATTTCGACCTGGCCGGGCGAGACCAGTGGATGGAGCTGGTGGAGCAGGTGTTGCGAGGGGCGCCGTTTGACAAAAAGCTGGTGGGCACCACCTACGACGGCATTCGGATTCAACCGCTCTACACCGGTGCCGACCACGCTGGAGATTCCGGGGTTCCCGGTGTAGCGCCGTTTACTCGGGGCGGCAGGGTTGTGGGCGGCGCGTGGCAAGTCCGGCAGGCCCATAGCCGAGCTACCGGCAACCGCGCGATCCTAGACGATTTGGGTGGAGGAGCTGATGCCATAGAGCTCCACATCGACGGCGAAACCAGCCGGGAAGAACTGCACGACCTGCTCGATGGCGTTCCCTCAACGGTGTCGATCATGCTGGCGCCGGGGAGTGAGGCCGCCATCTGGCATCTGGTCGACCTTTGGGACAGCAGGGGAGTGGCCAGAGATGAGGCTCTCGGCGGCTTCGGGATGGACCCTCTAGATCCCGCGGTGGCTGAAGCAGCGGCCAACACCTTGAACCGGAACTACCGCAACGTGCTGGTCGCGGTTGTGAACGGAGCGCGATTGGCCGACCAGGGTGCGAGCGAGGCCCAGGAGCTGGCCGGATCGCTGGCCGATGGAGTTGCCTACCTGCGGGCCTGTGAGCAGGCGGGCCTCGACCTGGCACCGGCGGCGGACAGGCTGGAATTCCGCTACGCCGCCGGGGTGGACCAGTTCTTGACCATTGCGAAGTTCCGGGCCGCCCGACGGCTGTGGGCCCGGGTCACCCAGGCGTGCGGCATCAACCCCGCCGCCCAGCGTCAGCACGCGGTTACCTCTGGCGCCATGATGACCCGACGCGACCCTTGGGTGAACATGATTCGCACCACGGTGGCCTGCTTCGCCGCCGCCGCGGGCGGTGCCGATGCCATCACCGTCAGCCCGTATGACTCGGCCATTGGAGTGCCCGACCCGCTGGGGCTGCGGATTGCTCGCAATACGCAGCTGTTGTTGCGGGACGAGTCCCACATCCATGAGGTGATAGACCCTTCCGGCGGCTCTTACTACATCGAATCGCTAACCGATGCCCTGACCAGCACCGCTTGGGGCCTGTTCCAGGAGCTGGAGGCGGGGGCCAGTCTGTCGGAGCGCATTGATGCGGCGCATGAGGCCCGCAGCCGAGATGTGGCCACCCGCCGCCTGCCGCTCACCGGCGTGAGCGAGTTCCCCGACTTGGATGAGCCGCCAGTCGATCGGCCACTGGTGGCGCCTGATCCCGGGTTGCGCCGCCTGGCCGAGCCGTTTGAGGCGTTGCGGGATAGCGCTGAGGCCAGCCCATCGCGCCCAACCGCGTTCTTGGCCAGCTTGGGCCCCATCGCCGTTCACACCGCCCGGACCGCTTTCTCCGCCAATCTGTTGGCTGCTGGCGGAATTGATGCCGTCGGGGGCGATGGTTTCGACACCCCGGAAGAAGCGGCCTCGGCGTGGACTGCGTCGGGCACGCCCATAGCCGTGGTGTGCTCGTCTGACGACATGTACCAGGAGCACGCTGCCGACGCAGTGGCCGCGCTTAAAGAGGCCGGATGCGGATTTGTGCTGCTGGCCGGTCGTCCGAACGACCGGTGTGGGGCCGACGGCTACATCCACATGGGTTGCGACGCGCTGGCTGCGCTGCAAGCCATCCACGACAGGCTGGGCCTGTGACCGTCCCGGACTTCTCCCGCGTAGACCTTCACGCCCCGCCCGCCTCTGGTGCCAACGGGATGGGCTGGGCCGATCTGGTGGAGTCGCAGACCGGGGAGGGCCCCGACCACCTCACCTGGGCCACCCCGGAGGGCTTCGGCGTGCGCCGGCTCTACACCGCGGAGGATCGGGCCCCGCTGGACTTCTGCGACACCTACCCCGGACTGGAGCCCTACCTGCGGGGTCCCTACGCCACTATGTATGCCACACAGCCGTGGACCATTCGCCAATATGCCGGATTTTCCACCGCGGAGGATTCCAACGCCTTCTACCGACGCAACCTGGCTGCCGGCCAGAAGGGCCTGTCGGTGGCCTTCGACCTGGCCACCCATCGGGGCTACGACTCCGACAATCAGCGGGTGAGCGGAGATGTGGGCATGGCCGGGGTGGCCATCGACTCCATTCTCGACATGCAGATCCTGTTCGACGGCATACCGCTGGACCAAATGACCGTGTCGATGACCATGAACGGGGCGGTGCTGCCGATCCTGGCCATGTACATCGTGGCCGGCGAAGAGCAGGGAGTGGAGCCCGAGAAGCTGGCCGGGACCATTCAGAACGACATCTTGAAGGAGTTCATGGTCCGCAACACCTTCATCTACCCCCCGACGCCGTCGATGCGGATTATCTCCGACATCTTCGCCTTCACCTCGGCCAACATGCCCAAGTTCAACTCCATCTCCATCTCCGGCTACCACATGCAAGAGGCCGGGGCCACCCTCGACTTGGAGCTGGCCTACACCCTGGCCGACGGGGTGGAGTATGTGCGGGCCGGGTTGGACTCGGGGCTGGATATCGACGCCTTCGCCCCCCGGCTCAGCTTCTTCTGGTGCATCGGCATGAACTTCTTCATGGAGGTGGCCAAGCTGCGAGCCGCCCGCCTGCTGTGGGCCAAGCTGATGCGCCCGTTCAATCCGTCCAATCCCCGGTCGCTGTCGCTTCGCACCCACAGCCAGACCTCGGGGTGGAGCCTCACCGCCCAAGACGTGTTCAACAACGTGGTCCGCACCACCGTCGAGGCCATGGCCGCCACCCAGGGCCATACCCAGTCGCTGCACACCAACGCCCTGGACGAGGCCCTGGCCCTGCCCACCGATTTCTCGGCCCGCATCGCCCGCAACACCCAGCTCCTGTTGCAGCACGAGTCGGGCACTTGCCGGGTGGCCGACCCCTGGGGCGGTTCGTACTACGTGGAGCGGCTGACCCACGACCTGGCCCAACGGGCCTGGGAGCACATCAGCGAGGTGGAGGCCGCCGGTGGCATGGCCGAGGCCATTGAGGCTGGAATCCCCAAAATGCGCATCGAGGAGGCCGCCGCCCGCACCCAGGCCCGCATCGACTCCGGTGCCCAGACGGTGGTGGGGGTGAACCGCTATCAGGTGGACGGCGAAGAGGGCATCGAGGTGCTGAAGGTGGACAATGCCGAAGTACGGGCCTCCCAGATTGCTCGGCTAGAGCGGCTGCGGGCAGAGCGGGACAACGAGGCCTGCGCTCGTGCCCTGGACGCGCTGACTGCTGGGGCCGACCGGCCCGTCGGCACCAAAGACTCCAACTTGCTGGCTCTCGCGGTAGACGCGGCCCGGGCTCGGGCCACCGTGGGAGAGATCAGCGACGCGCTGGAGAAGGTGTATGGTCGCCATGCACCCCGGATCCGAACGATCTCCGGGGTATACCAATCAGAGATGGGACAGAGCGACAGCAACGGCGGCGGCACCGGCGAAGTGCGGGAAGCAGCGGCTGGCTTCGCGTCCCGAACCGGGCGCCGACCCCGCATATTGGTGGCCAAGATGGGCCAAGACGGCCACGACCGGGGGCAGAAAGTGATCGCCACTGCCTTCGCCGATCTCGGTTTCGACGTGGATGTCGGACCATTGTTCCAGACCCCGGCCGAAGTAGCCCGCCAGGCGGTGGAGGCCGATGTGCACATCGTGGGAGCGTCGTCGCTGGCCGCAGGGCACATGACCCTGGTGCCCGAATTGCGAGCCGAGCTGAAGCAGCTGGGCCGGGCCGACATCATGATCGTGGTCGGCGGGGTGATCCCTCCCAGCGACCACGACGAGCTGCTGGCCGCGGGGGCCGAGGCCATCTTCGGGCCCGGCACGGTGATCGCCGACGCGGCCCTGGAGCTGCTGGCCGCCTTGGATAACCGCCAGTGATCGACCTCGACGCCTGTGTCGAGGGGGTGCTGGCCGCTGACCGCACTTGGCTAGGCCGGGCGGTCACCTTGGTGGAGAGCACCAAGCCAGATGATCGGGCATCGGCTACCGAACTGGTGCAACGGCTGCTGCCTCACACCGGTGGCGCTCGGCGGGTAGGGATCACCGGAGTGCCCGGGGTGGGGAAGTCCACCTTCATCGACGCATTGGGCACCTACCTCACCTCACGGGATCATCGGGTGGCGGTGCTGGCGGTAGACCCGTCCTCAACCGTGTCGGGGGGCAGCATCCTGGGCGACAAGACTCGAATGCCCAACCTGGCCATCGACGACGCTGCCTACATCCGCCCGTCGCCATCATCTGGTTCGCTGGGCGGAGTAACCCGCACCACCCGCGAGACCATGACCGTGGTGGAGGCGGCCGGATTCGATGTGGTACTGGTGGAGACGGTGGGCGTGGGCCAGTCCGAGATCGCGGTAGCCGACATGGTGGACTTCTTCTTGGCGATGATGCTGCCCGGCGCCGGCGACGAGCTTCAGGGCATCAAGAAGGGCGTGTTGGAGCTGGCCGACGCCCTAGTAGTGAACAAAGCCGACGGCGGCAACGAGATCGCTGCCCAGCGCGCCGTGCGCGACTACCGGGCCGCGCTGGCCATGACCGCCCCGGCCAACCCCAACTGGGTGCCTCCGGTACTAGCTGTGAGCGCCATCGAGGGCACCGGCCTCGACCAGGTGTGGGACCAGATCCAGGCCTACTTCCAGGTGCTGGCCGACTCCGGGGAACTCGCCGCCCAGCGAGCCAGCCAGCAAGTGCGCTGGATGTGGGCGATGGTGGAGGACCGCCTCCGAGATCGTCTGCAAGGCTCTCCGGCAGTGGCCGACCTCGCCACCGACCTAGAGCACCAAGTTGCCACCGGCCAAACTGCCCCTGCCGTCGCTGCTGAGGAGATTCTTGCGGCTTTCGATAGCTGACCTGGCTATTTGGGCAACTTACACGATTTACTGTTAGCGGTGTAAATTCCGCTAGTCGCCGTTGTGCAAGACCCCGATGTAGCGGGCGCTGGGGCGCATGATCTTGTTGTTGTCCGCTTGCTCGAGCAGGTGGGCTCCCCATCCGACGACTCGGCTGGTGGTGAAGGTGGGGGTGAAGGCCTCTTGGGGCAAGCCGGCCAGGTGGAGCACCACGCCGGCGTAAAACTCCACATTGGTGACGATCACCGCATCAGGCTTCCACTCGGCCAGATAGGCCAGGATGCGGCTCTCGATATCGAGG
>JAPPKI010000306.1 GCA_028820035.1 bacterium
TGCTCCAACGGGTCGAGCCGGTCAACCCCCTGGGCAATGTCAGGAGACTGGTCGTCGATGGACACCATCACGCCGCAGGTGTTGCCGTCGAAGCCGTAGTCTTCCCGGTCGTAGCCGATACCGGTGATGGTGTCGCGCACCACCCGGGGGATATCGATATAGCCGTCGGTGGAGATCTCCCCAGCCACCACCACCAGACCGGTGGTCACCAGCGTCTCACACGCCACCCGGCTGCCGATATCCACCTCAAGGAGGGCATCCAGCACCCCGTCGGATATCTGGTCGGCGATCTTGTCGGGGTGACCACCGGTGACCGACTCAGACGTGAAGCGGTAGCGGCCATTTGACCCTTGGCTCATTGAATCTCCTAGCGGACGTCGGCCCGACCGTCGCGGTCGGCTACCACGAGGTCGAGAACGGCTTGGGCCACCTGGCGCTTGGAGCGCAGTCCAACCGAGTGGGCCCGGCCATCGGAAGCTAGCACCAGCACCTCGTTGGTGTCGTGCGCAAAACCGGCGCTTTCAGCGGTCACATCATTAGCCACGATGTAGTCGGCACCCTTGCCGTTCAGCTTGGCCGCCGCATTGTCGGCCACATCGCAGGTCTCAGCGGCAAAGCCGATCAGGATCTGGCCCTCAGGCTTGGACGCCCCTAGTGAGGCCAGAATGTCAGGGGTGGGCTCCAGCTCGATGGCCGGCACCCCATCGCGCTTTTTGAGCTTCACGCCCGCAGGGTCCACTGGCCGGAAATCAGCCACTGCCGCGGCCATGATCACTACATCGGCATCTTTTGCAGCGTCGGCGGTGGCCGCCGCCATCTCCTCCGCGGTGTCCACTCTGACTACTGTGACCCCTGACGCCACTGTCGCACCCAGAGGACCAGGGCGGTCCACGGTGGTGACGATGGTCACTGAGGCACCCCGACCAGCGGCCTCTTCGGCGAAGGCGTAGCCCTGCTTGCCCGAGGAATGGTTCCCGATATAGCGCACCGGGTCGATGGGCTCCCGGGTACCCCCCGCCGTGACCACCACCGACAAGCCAGCCATATCAGAGCGTTTCTCGCCGACATCGAGTACCCGGCTCACCGCAGCCACGACGTCGGCCGGCGAGCTGAGGCGTCCAGCACCCTCGTCGCCTCCCGCCAAGCGTCCCGACTCAGGACCCACGATGTGGACACCCCGTTCGGCCAGCGTGGCGATGTTGTGCGCCACCGCGGGGTGCTCCCACATCTCGGTGTGCATGGCCGGACAGACCACCACTGGAGCCCGGGTGGCAATGAGCGTGGCGGTCAGCAGGTCTGAGCTGATTCCGGCGGCGTAGGCACCGATCACCCGGGCAGTGGCCGGGGCCACGAGCACGCAGTCGGCCGTCTGGCCCAACGTGGTGTGGGGAATGGGGTCGTCTTCGTCGAACAGGCTCATCTGCACCCGCTCCGAGGCCAGCGCGTCGAAGGTGGTGCGGCCCACAAACCGGGTGGCGCCTTTGGTGAGCACCGGAATCACATGGGCGCCCTCGTCCATCAGCCGACGGCAGATCTCTACCGCCTTATATGCCGCGATCCCCCCGCTCACGCCGAGCACGATTCGCTTGCCGGCGAGCGAAGTCATGGGTTTGTCAGGACGCTGAGTCCAGATCGGCCTCGTCTAGACCAGCGGCATCACCGTCGGCTTGCTCTAGAGCGGCTTCTTCCAGATTGGCTTCGCCTGTGGGAATCATGGAATCGGCCAACAAGTCCTCTTCGGTGACCTCGGGAGGATCAGTGGCGATGATCTTGTCGGACGCGATCTCTTCGAAGGCAATCGACAGGGGTTTGCGGGACATGGTCAACACCTGGGGCGGCACCATCGCGCCCAAGCCCTCGCCGAGCTGGCCGAAATAGGAGTTGATCTGGCAGGCCCGCAGCGCTCCCAGCGTTACCAGGCGGAACTTGGAATCGGTGCGGCCCAAGAGCTCCTCAATGGTGGGAAACATCATGGAGTAGTGTTGTTCATAAATCACTGCATCCTTCTTCCAACAAGTCTGGGGAGAGCGGGTAAATGATATCAGGGAAAGATGGGTTAATCGTCATTGTCGGCCCGCTCCTGGCGGGCATTTTCGATTAGGGCGGCAATGGAAGCCACCGCTTCTTCAAGGCTGTCGTTCACGACGTGGATCGCGTTGAGCTCATAGGCCTGGATTCGCTCGGAGTCGGCCAGCGCCAGCCGCTTGGCGATGTGGCTTTCGGAATCGCCCCGGCCCCGCAGCCGGGATTCCTGCTCCGCGGCCGAAGGCGCCTCGACGAAGATGCACAGAGCCTCAGGACGGTTCTCCCGCACTTGGGCCGCGCCCTGGACATCGATTTCCAGCAACACATCGCGGCCCGCCGGGGGATCAGGCTGGGGCGTTCCGTAGAGATTGCCGGCGATCTCCGCCCATTCCACGAAACCTCCCTCGGCGACCTTGGCCCGAAACTCGGCCTCGTCGGCAAACACATAGGCAGTTTCCAACTCGCCGGGACGGCGCACGCGCGTCGTCCACGAGCGACTCAGCCAGAGTTTGGGGTCCGCGGTCACCAGCGCGGCCGCGATTGTCCCTTTGCCGACCCCGCCGGGGCCGGACAAGACGATGATCAGTGGATGATCTACTAGTCGCCGCAGCGTGCGAGCAACGAGGCCCGCTGCTGATCGCCCAGACCGCGGATGCGGCGACTATCGGCAATGCCGATCTCCTCCATCATCCTGCGGGCCCGAACCTTGCCCATGCCTGGGAGTGACTCCAGGACGGCAAGCACCTTGGTGCCGGCGACCACTTCGTCGGTTTCCGCTTGCTCCAGCAGATCAGCGAGCGAAATCGACCTCATCTTCAGCAAGCGTTTCACATCAGCACGCTTCTTACGCACCTCGCTCGCTTTCTCCAACGCCTTCTGTCGCTGTTCTGCTGTCAGTTGTGGGGGTCCTGCCATTACACCATTGTAGTTTGAACTTCAAGTCTTGTTGGGGATTTCCCCTGTATTCACAACGAAATACCTAGATGCTGGTCGCCACCAGCCGAGCCCTGTCGGCCATTTCGGCCAGCGCATGGGCCAAGTGAGCAGAGCCAACGGTCATCCCCTGGACCGGTGAGGTCACGGTCCGGCCGATCACCAATATGGAAGCCCCTGCGGCGATGGCGCCTTCGGGAGTGGCCACCGAGGCTTGGTCGTCGTTGCTTGAGTCGGGAAGCCGGATACCGGGCACCACGCGCTTCAGTTCGGGCGCTACATCTTTGACCACTCCGATATCAGCTGCCGAGCAGATCACGCCGCCACAACCGGCGTCTCTGGCGAGCGCTACCCGCGCTTCGAGCACATCTCGGGATCGGCCGGCATCGCTGGTCAGAATGGTCACCCCCAGAACCTGGGCGGCTCCGTCGCTGCCTTCGGCCAGGCCCTCCACTCCGGCCCGCAGCATGTCGGCCCCGCCGACGGTGTGGACGGTGAGCCAGCGGACCCCGGTTCGACCCAGCTTGGCCGCGGCCCGGCCCACTGTGTTGGGGATGTCATGCAGCTTGAGATCAGCGAACACCTCATAGCCTCGATCTATCGCGGCGGTGATCGCGGCGGGACCAGCGGTGGAGAACAGCTCGAATCCAACTTTGGCCACACCCATCCAGGGGTGAACGGCATCGGCCATCAAACAGGCCATATTCAGATCATCCACGTCCAACGCAATGGCCAGGCGGGGGTCGCGCGTCGTCTTACTCATGGGCTGCTCCAATCAACTCGTCCAATCGGCTCACGCCGTGGGCGGCGCACCAGCGGGCCAGTTCCCGCAAGACCTTGGCCGGGGCCCGAGGGTCGGCAAATGTGGCAGTACCCACCTGCACCGCACAGGCGCCGGCCATCATCATTTCCACCGCGTCAGCCCCCGAGGCGATGCCACCCACTCCGACGATGGGCACGTCGGGCAGGGCGGCGTACACGTCGAAGACCGATCTCACCGCCACCGGGCCCATGGCCCGCCCCGATACTCCTCCCCCACCAGCGCCCAGCAGGGGCTTGCGGGACTCGGTGTCGATGACCATGCCCAGCAGGGTGTTGATGAGGGTGAGGGCCGAAGCGCCGCCCTCCACTGCGGCGGCGGCGATATCCACCAGATCGCCGGTGGCGCTGAGCTTCGCCCACCGGGGAAGACCGCAGGTGGCGGTGGCGGCCAGCGCGGCCCGGGTCATGGCCGCGGAATGGGAGAACATGCGGCCCCGATCCTCCAGATTGGGACAGGAAACGTTGACCTCCACCGCCACCACCGCATCCAGGGCGGGGCCGTCGGCAGAGGCCAGCAAGTCGGAGGCGACCGCGTAGTCGTCCAGGGAGCGGCCCCAAATCGACACCACCACCCGGGCGCCGGAGTCAGCCAGCACAGGGAGTTCCTCGGCCAACCATCGGGGCAGGCCGGGCCCTTGCAGGCCCACGCTGTTGATCATCCCCGAGGCAACCGGGTGGACCCGGGGCGGCGGATTGCCGGGCCACTCGTAGGGGGCCAGCGACTTGACCACCACTGCTCCCAACTCCGAGTACTCCAGATAGCGGGCCAACTCGGTGCCGTGGCCCACCGTGCCCGAGGCGGTCATCACCGGGTTGGGCAACCGAACCGAGCCAATGGCGGTTTCCAACGCCGGCTTCGGTTCGCCCCGTCTCATCTAGTCGAGCTCACAGATCGAGAGCCAGCTGATCGCTGGTCACCCCGCGGTGATATTCCTGAAGGGTCCGAACCCGCAGTTGGTGGCGGGCCCAGTCGACCATGCCGTCGGCAGCCGCCAACCCGGCAGAGGCGGTAGTCAAAAGGGGCACCCGGTTGCGGCTGGCCGCCCGGCGGATGTGATCGCCATCGGCCCGTGATCCGCGGCCCCTCGGGGTGTTGACCACCAACTGCACCCGCCCGTCGTCGATCAGCTCCACCACGTTGGTGCCCTCCTCGCCGACCTTGGCCACCACCTCGGCCACCGGCACACCGGCTTCGGACAGCGCGGCCGCGGTGCCTGAAGTGGCAGCAATGTTCAGGCCAAGGCCGGTGAAGCCTCGGGCCATCTCCACCCCGGCGGCTTTGTCCCGGTCGGCCAACGACATCAACACGGTGCCGTTGGAGGGCAACGGGGCGCCGGCGGCGATCTGGCTCTTGGCGAAGGCCAATCCCGGACGCAGGTCGATGCCCATCACCTCGCCGGTGGACTTCATCTCCGGGCCGAGGATGGCGTCGGCCTCGGGGAACTTGTTGAACGGGAGCACGGCCTCCTTGACCGATATGTGGTCGCCGTTGGCCCGGTTTCCCAACAGCCCCTCCTGTCGTAGATCGGCCAGGCTGGTACCCATCATGACCCGGGTGGCCACTTTCACCAAGGGCACGCCGGTTGCCTTGGCCACAAACGGCACCGTGCGCGATGCCCGGGGAT
>JAPPKI010000222.1 GCA_028820035.1 bacterium
GACCACAGCCTGGCTCAACGGCGCGCCGCTGGTGGTGCTGGGGGGCCGGGCCCCGGAGGCCCGCTGGGGGTCGGGCTCGCTCCAGGAACTCGACCACGTGCCCATCCTGGCCCCGGTCACCAAGCGCTCGCTCACCGCGGGCGGCGGCGACGATCTGGCCACCGCCACCTATCGGGCCGTGCAAGCCGCCATGACCCCTCACCGGGGCCCGGTGTTCGTTGACTATCCCATGGACGTGATCTTCTCCGAGGGCTCTGGCACCGTGCCCGACGAGCCTATGCCGGTGGGCGAGGCCCCCGACCCCGACGGGGTGGCTGCGGTGGCCGACATGGTGGCTGCCGCCCGTCGTCCTGCGGTGCTGGTTGGCACAGACGTGTACTGGGACGGCGCCTGGGATGCGCTGCGGGCCTGGGTGGAGGCCCAACGGCTGCCCGCCTTCGCCAACGGCCTGGGCCGGGGATGCCTGCCCGC
This sequence comes from bacterium, assembly GCA_028820035.1. GTDB lineage: Bacteria > Actinomycetota > Acidimicrobiia > Acidimicrobiales > Bin134 > Poriferisocius. The sequence goes on from JAPPKI010000222.1 coordinate 472, forward strand.
CGACCACGAGCTGTTCTTCAGCCGCACCCGGCGGATGCTGCGCTCCGATGCCGATCTGGTGATCGTGGCTGGCACTCCGCTCGACTTCCGGCTCTCGTTTGGCCGGTTTGGCGATGCCCAGGTGGTGCATCTCACCGACAGCGTCGAATCGGTGTCGGCCCACGCCCAGCCGGCGGCATCAGTGTCGGGCGATTTAGTCCAGATGCTGGGCGGGCTGGCCGACGGTCCCGCGCCAGCCCACCCCGCTGAACGCGACCAGTGGGTAGCCCAACTGCGGGACACCGAGGACGCCGCTCGGGCCGAGGAGGAGGATCTGCTGACGGCGGCGGCCGATCCCATCTTGCCCACCAGGGTGTACGGGGAATTGCGCCAGGTGCTGGATCGGGATGCGGTGGTGATTGGCGACGGGGGCGATTTCGTCTCCTACGCCGGTCGATTCGTGGACTCCTACTTGCCCGGCCACTGGCTCGATCCCGGTCCGTACGGCTGTTTGGGAACCGGGATGGGCTACGCCATGGCCGCCCGAGTGGCTCACTCCGAGCGCCAAGTGGTGCTGCTGTTGGGCGACGGGGCGGCCGGGTTCTCGCTGATGGACGCCGATTCGCTGGTGCGCCACAACCTGCCGGTGGTCATCGTGGTGGGCAACAACGGCTGTTGGGGCTTGGAGAAGCATCCCATGCGCCAGATGTATGGCTACGACGTGGCCGCCGACCTCCAGGAGGGGTGCCGCTACGACCAGGTGGTGACCGCCTTGGGCGGGGCCGGGGAGACCGTGGAGCACCCCGACGACATCGCCCCCGCCCTCAAGCGGGCCCTCGATGCCGGGGTTCCCTACGTGGTGAACGTGATCTGCGATCCCGAACACGCCTACCCCCGCCGCTCCAACTTGGGCTGACGGCCCCTGCACCTCCGCTGCTCCAACCTCGGCTGACGGCCCCTGTTCCCGGTTCGGACGGGATGTCGGTAGGCTACGGCGTCGAGGCAAGGGAGAAGCTGTGATCGACGAGTCTGTTGTTTCTGGCACGCTGTCGGAAGCGCTGAAAACCGGGGGCGAATTCGCCGAGGTATTTGTGGAGGACCGGCGCTCTTCGTCGGCCCTGTTGGACGACGGCAAGGTAGAGGAGCTCACCTCGGGCCGCACCCGGGGGGCGGGAATCCGTGTCGTGGTGGGGGACACCACCGGGTTCGCCCACACCTCCGATCTGAGCGAGGCCGGTTTGGCCAAAGCGGCCCGGGCCGCGGCTGCGGCCGCTCGAGGCGGCGGAGGCGGTCACCAAGTGGCAGCGCTGAGCCGGGTGGACGCCCCGGCACCCAACGAAGTCGAAGTGCTGCCCGAGACCGTGGCCAAGGCGACCAAGGTGGATCTCTTGGGCCGAGCCGACGAGGCCGCCCGAGGAGCCGGATCGGCCATCACCCAGGTGTCGGCCCGCTACGCCGACGGCCGTCGTCGCATCCTGGTGGCCAACAGCGATGGGCTGCTGGCCGGCGACGACCAGGTGCGCACCCGGTTCGCAGTATCGTGCGTGGCGGTGGGCGACACCGGCATGCAGACCGGCTTTGAGAGTGTGGGCCGTCCCATCGGCTTCGAGCTGTTCGACGAATACGAGGTGGACGCCTTGGCCCGCACCGCCGCCAATCGGGCGCTCACCAAGCTGGCCGCCCAGCCCGCCCCCAGCGGTTCGATGCCGGTGGTGATCGGCCCCGGCGGCGGTGGAGTGCTGTTCCACGAAGCCTGCGGACATGGACTAGAGGCCGACTTGGTGGCCAAGCAAGCCTCAGTGTTCCGCGACCGAGTGGGTGAGCAGGTGGCCCACCCCGAGGTCACCCTCATCGACGACGGAACCATGGCCCGGGAGTGGGGCGCTTACGCCATCGACGACGAGGGCCGTCCGGCCCAGCGCAACGTGCTCATCGAAAACGGCGTGCTCACCGACTACATGTGGGATCTGCTCCGGGCCCGCAAGGAGGGCCGGGAGAGCTCGGGCAACGGCCGTCGCCAGAGTTACCAGCACCTGCCCATGGTGCGGATGACCAACACCTATCTGGCCAACGGCACCGAGGACCCCGCCGACATCATCGCGGCCACCGACCGTGGGGTGTATGTGGCCCACTTGGGGGGCGGCCAGGTGAACACCGCCACCGGCGACTTCGTATTCGGCATGAGCGAGGCCTATCTGATTGAAAACGGTGAGATCGGGCCCCCCATCCGGGAGGGCAACCTGATCGGCAACGGTCCCGAGGTGCTGACCGGCATCGAGGCGCTGGGCAACGACTTCGCTATGGGATCGCCGGGCACCTGCGGCAAGGACGGCCAGGGCGTCCCGGTGGGCGACGGCACTCCCACGCTGCGGGTGGCGTCGATGACCATCGGCGGAACCGCGGCCTGAGTGGAGGAGACCCAAACAGGGGGCGAACCCGCTCTAGGCAGGGCTTGAGACCGTCTAGCGAGGGCTTAGCGGAGGGGCAGAGGTTGGGCAGCTTGCGGTTTTCAGCGGTGTCCATTCGGTCCAGCCGCCGGCGGTGCGGGCCTTGGTCTGAGCCTGGTATTCGGTGCCGTGGGTGCCGTCGGCGATGATGGCCGTGTGCTTGCCGGAGTAGTGGGCGATCAGTGCTGTCTGCTGGGTGCCTCCTGGAAGTGTCTCCGGGCTGGTTATGGCCACCAGATACCTGTCGGCACCGACAGTAGCGTCCCAGGTCGCGCTGATGGTGGGCGGGCCTTTTTTATTCGCGGTGCAGGCGATGGTGAGGTTGCTCGGCGCCTCAGCCCGCGGCAGGCAGGGGCCTTGCCCGCCTGTTGAGCCGGCGCCGGTTGCTGTTCGATTCGGGGGTTTGAAGCCCTCGTGTTCGGCGTTGCTTCCGGCTGACCCGCCAGCCGACTCTTGGCCCAGGGTGGGGCTGGGCGGGGCAGCCGGGGTGCAGGCCCGGGCTGGGGTTTGAGGCGAAGCGGCGGTCGTTGAGCAGGGTTTGAAGGCTGCCAGGCTCTGCCATCCGCCTGCGTTGCCCGCTTGAACCCGCACATCGTAGGAGGTGCCTGCCTTGAGGCCGCCGAACACGAACTCTTGGGCGGTGGCGGGCAAGGCGACCCAGGTGTGGCCGAATCCCGCCCGGTAGCGGGTGGCTTCGGAAACGGAGTTCCATGTCAGGGTTATGGAGTCCATCGAAGCGCTGCAATTGAGACCCTTGGGCGCCGCTAGCGCGGTGGCGGGCAGTGTTCGACATGAGATCGCCCGTGTGCCGTCCCAGCTATCGTCGTCACCCGCCTGCAACCGGATGGAGTTGTAGTTTGTGTCTGCGGTCAACCCAGAGAGGGTTAGGGCGGTGTCGGTGGTTTGCGCCCAAGTCTGCCCCGAATCCTTCGAAACCCGGTAGCGGGTGGCGGCGTTCACGGGGTTCCACCTCAGGTCGAGGAAGCCAATTCCCGCGGTGCATGTCGCTCCGATGGGCGCTTGCTTGAAGTCGGCAGGCAGCTCCACCTTCGGGCATTTCGTAGAGGCGGTGCCACCCCACGCCGCCGCGTTGCCCGCCTGCACCTGCACGCTGTGGGCAGCCGTGGGAATCAGGTCGGGAAGGGTGTGCGAATCCAGAGCGTCGGTGGGTGCCCAAGTCGCACCCCCGTCGGACGAAATCCGGTATATGGAGGCGCCGGTAACCGCCCCCCAACGAAGAGAGGCGCCCGACGGCGAAGTTGTGCAAACCAGAGCGGTGGGCGCCCCCAGCGGTGCTGCAGGGGTGCTGCACATAGCGGTTGCCGCATCGCCGTATTTCGTGTTTGCGCCCACTGCCTTTCCGGCGCGCACCCTGAATGCATAGGAGGTGTCGGCGGTCAAGACGGTGAACTTTTGTGATAGCCCTCCTGCCTCTACCGTGGACCACGGGAAGTCGGCCCTAGACGCCTGATAGGAGGTGGCACCGGCAACCTCCTTCCAAAAGAGCACGATTGCGGTGTCCGAAGCTTCGCACCCGAGGCCGGTCGGTGCGGGAAGGATCACGGTGCTGCAAACCGCAGACGGCAGCACCTCAACCCAATCTGCCCCCTGCTGCGGCCTCCACCACAGGCGCAGCGTGTAGGTCTCTCCGGGTGTCATCCCGTCGAAAACTGTGGATGTGATCGAAGCATCCAGTTTGCGGCCATCGGCGTAACTGTCACCGGTGGTCGCCCTCGCCGCGAACCACATGTCCACCCCTTCCTCCGCCGACCACTCCAGCGTCACGCTCTCGGTCGTCGCAGCACCGCAAGCACCCGGGGCCGGGGAGACCGCTTCAGTGCGACATCTCTTGTGGGAATTGCCGCTCCATTCTTTATTGTTCCCAGCTCGAACATGGAAGGTGTATTCGGTATTCGGAGCAAGTTTGGTGAAAGTGGCAGATGTCCTGGTAGTTACTTTCCAAGGGTCGTTTGAAGGAGAAAATCCTGCTTCATACTTTGTCGCACCCGAAGAGGAGGCCCAAGTCAGAGTGATCGATTCAGTTGTGATTGCAGAGCAGGCAAGACCAGTTGGGGGCTTGAGAGGTGGTTCTGTCGTACACATTTCCGAGGGCAAGACCTGAAACCAGGTGCCATTCGAGGAATACTTCCGCCACAGATAGAACTTGTAAGAAGTTTTCGGTTCGAGCCCTGTGAAGGTTGTTGAGGTGGTTGTGCCGCTGACGGCTCTTCCGTCGGTATAGGACGTCCCGGTAGCAGCGCGGGCCGCATACCACTGGTATACGGAAATTGAAGTTGCCTTGACGTTCTCTTTCCAGTCAAGGGTGATACTATTAGAGGTTTCTCTACACTCCGGAGGAGCGGCTTTGGTGGAGCATGGACGACCGAACCCAGCTCCTTCTTTACCGTTCTTCACCGACCTTATTGCCATGATGTAGGAGGTAAATGGGCTCTACGCGACGAAGCTGGGTCGTCGGGTTCGGATTTTTGTGACGGGTTGAT
>JAPPKI010000335.1 GCA_028820035.1 bacterium
CGCCTGGGCCGACGAGCCCTTCAACCTCATCCGACACCTTCGCCGCCTCATCCACATCTCCGTCGAGACCGCCCGAATCGTCAGCAGCCTCCCACCCTCACTGCCCCCATCCACCTAAGTCCGCCAGCCAGCCTTCCAAGGAAAATGTCCCAGTTTTCTTAGAAAAGTGCGGCTGGATGGGCTTATTCGGAGGGTAGCTGTCACTGGCAGAGTGTAGGATTACATGCATGGATTTAGGGCCATCTACCAGGGATAACAGCACTAGAGCTGCGGCCTGCATCCCGGTTGGGTGCGGGGCTGCGGTGTGCGTTCCCGCGGTGGATTTAGCGGCGCTGTCTGAGTCTGAATTGTCTCAGCGTCTCGTGGGTTTGGGCCAGGCTGAGTCGGCCATTTCGGCCTTGAAAGCCAAGACACTGTTGGCGCTGTCTGAGCGATCAGGCCAGGGCGCGGCCCGCCAAGCCGCCGTGGAGACCCTGGGCACATCCAACAGCCAGGCTCGGAAAGAGTTGCTAGACGCAGAACGGCTCTCCAAAGCGGTTGAGACGGCCGAGGCGCTGCAAGCCGGCGAGATTCCCGCTGATCATGCCAAGCTGATCGCCCGAGCCGCCTCTGAAGGACCGGTGGACGAAACCGCGCTGGTCGAGGCGGCCAAGACCGAAGACTTCGGGCAGTTCACCCGAACGCTGCGCGACCACCAATCCGAACAGGCCTCCGACGGCGGCAGGTCATTGAGAGGCCGGCAACTCCAAAAGCGCAACTTCGGTATCCGCAAGTCACCACAAGATGGCATGTACGACGTATACGGACGTTTCGACCCCGAGGCAGGCAACAGGATCGAGGCCGCGCTAGCTGCTCAGGAGCGAAGAGTCCGAACCCAGCAAGACGGCGCCACAGAGACCACTTTCGGCCAGCGGATGGCCGACGCGCTGGAGCACCTCGTCTGCGCCGAGGCCGAGAACCGGCGCCCCCAGGGCACCAAGCTGATCTTGACCGCCGACTGGGACCAGATCAACCAGCAGATGACCGACGCCCGCCTGCTCGACGGAACCCCGCTCACGAAAGCAGAGGCGCTGCGTCTCGCCTGCGACGCCGACTTGCTTCCCAGCGTTTTCGACACGAAGTTCCAGACCCTCGACGTGGGCCGCAAAGCCCGCTCGGCCACCGAAACCCAGCGGGCCGCCCTCATAATCCGCGACAAGCACTGCATTGGCTGCGGCAAGTCCGCCGTGTGGTGCGAAGCCCACCACATCGTCTCCTGGCAACAAGGCGGACCCACCGACATCGACAACCTCGTCTTGGTCTGCACCGCCTGCCACCACGACATCCACGACCGAAACTGGGCCGTTGTCAAATGCCCCTACACCGGGAAATACGAACTCCAACCCATGCTCGACCCCGACCCTTTCACCGGTGGCTGCACCACAGGGCACCACAACAGGCCTCCACCCGGAGCCCTGGGAGTCCGCGAACCTCTACTGTTCAGCGCAGCCTGAATTCCGATTGGATTCAGGGAACCTGGCAAGTGTCACCGGTGTCGGTAGGTTGGGGTGGTGAGGATTTTGGCGTCGTCACTGGAGAGGCTGAACGAGCGGCAGCAGGCAGCGGTGGAAGCACCCGAGACGCCGCTGTGCATCCGGGCGGGGGCAGGCACCGGCAAGACCAGGGTGCTCACCCGCCGGATTGCCCACCAGTCTGAGATTGGGGCCATCGACCCCAAACGCACGCTGGCCCTAACGTTCACCCGCAAAGCGGCCGATGAGCTGCGAAGCCGCCTAGCTGGGATGGGGCTTAGGGGATCGGTGAGCGCGAGCACCTTCCACAGCGCAGCGTTTTCCCAGTTGCGCACCCGCTGGGCCGAGCGGGGGGTTCGACCCCCAGAACTGCTCCAAGACAAACGAGGCCTAGCGGCCAGGGCGGCGAAGCAGGCCGGAATGCGGCTGGCCAAGGCCGAGGTGCAGGACGCGGTGACCGAGATCGAATGGGCCAAGGCCCGCCGCATCACCCCCGATGGCTACCCCGCCGCCGCAGCCAGCCATAACCGCTGGTCAGCCTTGGACCACGCAATGATCGTTGATCTCTACCAGCGATACGAGGCCGAGAAAACCAGGCGGCGGGTCGTGGATTTCGACGACCTGCTGATTCTGGCGCTGCGGGACCTGCACGACGACGCCGACTACGCGGAGGCCCGCCGCTGGAGCTACCGGCACCTCTTCGTCGACGAGTTCCAAGACGTGAACAAGCTCCAGTTCGACTTACTGCGGGCCTGGCTGGGGGATCGCACCGACCTCTGTGCGGTGGGCGACCCCAACCAGGCCATCTACAGCTGGAACGGTGCTGACTCCGAATACATCGAGCGGTTTGGCGAATTGTTCGCGGGAGCAGAGGTGCTCGAACTGTTGGACAACTATCGTTCCACCCCCCAGATCCTGGCCGCGGGCCGAGCAGTATTGCGCCCGGGGGCAGCGTCGCTGGTTTCCCACCGTCTCGACGGACCCCGGCCGACCGTGAGCACCCACGCCGACGACTTCGACGAGGCGGCCACCATCGCCCGTGCTCTGCGCGACGCCAAGGGGCCCGAGACGGCCTGGTCGTCGATGGCTGTGCTGGCCCGCACCAATGCCCAGACCGCCAAACTGGCGACCGCTCTGCGCCAGGCCGGAATTCCCTATCGGGTTCGAATCGACACCCATCGCACCGAAACCGACGACGGTGCCAGCCTCCCCGATAGTGTCAGCCCCCCCGGTAGTGCCAGCCTCCCCGATAGTGTCAGCCCCCCAATCAGCGCCGACGCGGTGGATGTGGCCACTTTCCACGCCGCCAAGGGACTGGAATGGCCCATTGTCCATTTGGCTGGCCTCGAGCAGGGTCTGGTGCCCATCAGCTGGGCCCAGACACCACCCGAGATCGCGGAGGAGCGGCGGCTGCTCTACGTGGCCATCACCCGAGCCGAGCGCGAGCTGCATTGCCACTGGGCTTCGCGGCGGGCATTTGGGGACCGGACCGCGGACCGCTCCCCCTCGCCGTATCTCAACAACATCCTCAGTTCGGTCTAGAGGTCGAAGGGGATGAGCACCACAACCACGGTGGCGTCGCAGTCCCGGAGCACCTGCTCCACACGGTGGCCCAGGAAGGGGCGATCTCCAACCCGGCGGAGGTTGGCACCCATGACCACCAGATCAGCTTCTATGTCCCGTGCCAGCTTCAATATCTCATCGGCCGGAGAGGTGCCGTCCATGACTACCGTCTGGGTTGTTGCCCCTAGCTCATGGGCGAGCGTCTCGGCTTGGGCTACCACCTGCACCCCGACGATGGAACCGCTGCGGGCAATCATCCGGCGGCTGAACAGAGACGGCAGCCCTGCGGGTTCGCTCCTAATGGTATTGACGTGGGTGAGGTGTAGTTCGGTGCCGAGTTGGGCGCTGAGGTTGAAGGCCACCTCCTGGGCGGCCCGCGACACCGGGCTACCGGTTACCGGCACCACCGCCCGGCTATACGCCCCTGGCAGTGGGCGGTCTTGGTTCCTCGCCCGGCGCACCACCACCACCGGTATGGGGCTCTCCGACAGAACCCCATCTACCAGGGGTGAGATTACCTGCATGGTGTCGGCGTAGTCCTGAGCACCCAGCCCGATAACGCCGAACCCCAGCCGACTCTCATCAATGATGGCTCGAACCGGGTCGTCATGGCGCACCCGGCGGTGCTCCAAAGCCCGGTCGTGCAGCACGTTGCGCAGCGGCGTGATGTCCACTTCAGCGTCTCGGTCGCCCACAGTGAGCACGGTGGCCCCGGCCTCGATCGGCCAAGCGAAGTGCAGTATTTGGGCCGCGGCAATCGACTCAGGGCCGCCGCGGCTGGGCAGCAGCAGCCTTGACGTCCGCACCACCAGATTGCGGCTCAGCGCCTGCTCCCGGCCCAGCCGCTCCTGCTCGTCTGGGGTTCCCTGCCAGTTGTTCACCACTCCCCGCAGGGTGGCCGAGGCGAACAGCGAAGTGAGCACCGGCACCAGCACGATCACCGAGAAAGCAGTGGGGCTGAACACACCGACGCTCAATCCCACCGTGGCAATGACGATCTCGAGGGTCCCTCGGGCGTTCAGTCCTGCGCCCAAGGCCAGTCCCGCCCGGTGGGTGCGGCCCGCGAGGCGGGCGCCGCCGTAGGCCCCGGCAAACTTGAAGACGATCGCCACCGCAAGCACGATCAAGGCCCACCAAAGGGCCTCGGCGTTGTTCAACAAGCGGAGATCTACCTGCAAGCCGGCGGTGGCGAAGAATACCGGTGCGAACAAGGCGTTGGTCAGGCCTTCGAGGTGGTGAATCACGTCCTCGTGCTGGAATCGGGACCGGTGCAGCACCACCCCGGCGACAAACGCCCCCAACACCGCTTCCACCTTCAGCCACTCAGTGGCCACTCCGAATCCCAGCATGGTCACTATGGCCACGCCCAGTGCCGCGGCCAGACTGCCCCCAGTGCGCCGCACCTGCCGCAACAGCAAGTCCACCAAGCGCTGGCCCACTGTCAGTGCCAACACCCCGAATGCCGCAATCCCCCCCAGTGTGACCAGCACCTGCCCGGCCGACACTCCGCCTGAGGTGGCCAAGCCGGTGAACACGCCCAACAAGATCCAGCCGACCACATCGTTGGCCATGCCCGCGGCCACGGTGATCTGGCCGAAGTCCCGGCGCATCAGGCCCAGTTCGCTCAGGATCTTGGCAACCACCGCCAATGAAGACACGGCGAGCGCCAGGGCCACGAACAGCGTGAACGTGAGCCGTTCAGCATCCTCGCCCAAGAACAGGGAGGGCAGCAGCAGGCCGACCACAATGCCGCCGATCAGCGGCACCACAAGGCTGCCCGCGGTAACCAGCAGTGCAGACCGCCCCAGCTTGGTGATGAGCCCCAAGTCGGTCTCGAAACCGGTCACCACCAACAGCAGGGCCACCCCCACCCAGCTAACGGCGGCGAGCAAGGTCCATTGCGCGCCCTGGCCGATCTCCGGCAAGAACCACTCGAAGCCCGACTTCCACACCACCCCGAACACCGACGGCCCCAGCACCAGACCAGCCAGGAGCGCTCCCACCACCGAGGGCAACCCCACTCTTCTCATCACCAGACCGAAGAGATGGGACACAGCCACCAACACCAGGATGTTGACCCAAAAGACCAGGAGGTCGAACCCTCCCGTTTCAGCGGCAAATACCATCGCGGCCTCAGGCACCCCTGGCAGCTTCGTCCCAGTCGAAGTCGACCACCACCGGGGCGTGGTCCGATGGCTTCTCCCCTTTGCGGGCGTTGCGGTCCATGAGCACCGTGGTCACCTGTTGGGCCAGCGGCTCGGTGGCCATCACCATGTCGATGCGCATTCCCTGGCGCTTGTGGA
>JAPPKI010000508.1 GCA_028820035.1 bacterium
CCATGCGACTTCGTGATCAATGACGCCATGATTCATGTGGCCGTAGGTCCGACCGGGGCGCTGCTGGCGAAGTGCCAAGCCAATATTGAACTGGGTTTCCGACCCAGAATCTTGACTGTTGAAGACAAGATAGGAACGGCCCGAACTCTTGCCGAGTACATTGGCATCGAAGCCCTTGTTTGGGTCAGCGGTATTGAAGATTTCCTTTCGGCAAACATCGATGCGATGGCCAGTTATTCGAAAGCAGAGACTCGCCGGGTGTTTCGCCAGCTCTTCGACACTTACAACTCACGTGTGGCAGCAGTGGAACCGGACCCCTCACTGCTAGTGGAAATCCCCGAGAATCTGATTCAGACCTGACGGTCGGCTCCCTCCCAGCCTTCAGCCGATGGTGATGAGTTCGGGGAGGGTGCGGTGGTTGGAGAACAGGGCGGAGGCGGGGGAGGTGCCGGACAGGGCGTCGGCGGCCAGGATGACGGCAGCCGCGGTGTAGCTGGTGCGCTCGTCGGCCGGGAAGTGGACCTGCTCAGGGTGGGCCATGCCGGTGTAGTAGGAGCCGTCGTCAGCCCGCAGCTCCTGAACCCATTCGAACATCTCTGCGGCGATGTCTCGTCGGCCCACGCCCAAATGGGCAATGAGGCACTCACAGGTCTCCGCCGCGGTCACCCACGGCTTGTCCGACACGCAGCGCACGCCGAGGCTGTCCATCACGAAGCGGTCGAAGCGAGAGGCCAGCATGGTGCGGCCTTCTTGGCCGGTGACCACGCCCGACAGCACCGGGTAGTACCAGTCCATCGCCCAGCGGTCTTTGGGGGCGAACGCGTCGGGCTGGGTGCGGATCACATCGGCCAGCCGGGCGGCGCTCAACTCCCAGTCAGGCCGCTCGTGGCCCAGTTCCTCGCCGGCCGCGATGGCCGCTCTCAGGCTGTGGCAGATGCTGGACGATCCGGTGAGCAGGGCGAACGACCACGGGGTGCCGTCGGCGTGACGGGCCCAGCGGATCTCCCCTCGGGGGAGCTGCAAGTCGAGGACAAAGTCCACGGCCCGCTCCACCACCGGCCACATTGACTCCAGGTAGCTCCTATCGCCGGTACACAGGTAGTGGTGCCAAACACCGGTGGCCACATAGGCCACGCAGTTGGCGTCCAGCTTGTCTTGCTCCACGCCGTCGGCCACGTAGTACTGGTGCCAGGCACCGTCGGGGCGTTGATGGTCGGCCAGCCATTGGTAGGCCCGCTCGGCCTCGGGCCGGCGACCCATGACGGTGAGCGCCATGGCGGCCTCCACATGGTTCCACGGGTCGGCGTGGCCGCCGGGGAACCAGGGGATCATGCCGTTGGGCAATTGCCAGTCGGCGATGCTGGCGGCGGTCAACTCGAGATCAGATGCCGACAGGACGCCGGCCACACAAGGCCCGGCAAGCTCGGTCTCCCTGTGGTTGTGGGGTTCAGACGGCGACAAGCTCGGTCTCCCTTGAACTCTGTGATCCTGGCTTCCGGCTATAAAGAACCAGGCTCTTGCCCAGCACTGGACTCAGGACCCGTTCGGCTATTCGGGTGATTCTTGGTTGGCGAACAATATCCCATTCCAAGAGCCGGCGATAAGCCGCCACCAGCCGATGGTCGTCGCGGTTGGGGCCGACGGCGCACCGCAACCACCAATAGGGGCTGTGCAGCGCGTGGGCGTGGTGGCCTGAGTAGGGGGCCAGGCCGGCCCGCCGGAGTCGGCGCCGGAGTTCGCTGCGCCGGTAGATCCGCACATGGCCGCCCACCGCCTTGGGGGCGTGGTACTCATCCGACAGCGCCCAGCACACCCTTTCGGGGAACCAGGTAGGAACCGTTACCGCCAGCACACCTCCGGGGCGCAGAATGCGGGTCAGCTCGGCCAGCGCTTGATCGTCGGAGTCCACGTGCTCCAGTACCTCAGAGGCGATGACCCGGTCGAACGACCGGTCGGGGAACGGCAGGCGGGTGGCATCGCCCTGCGCTGCCTGGCAGGTTCCCTGATATTGCTCGCCAGCATCTGACATGGCCGCGAACGTGGCCCGAACTTCGGCCAACTCGGCCGACGCCAGATCGCAGGCCACTACATGGGCGCCCCGTCGGGCGGCCTCATAGGCATGGCGCCCAAAGCCGCATCCCAAATCGAGCAGCCTTTCGCCCGGCTTCAAACCCAAGCGGTTGTAGTCAACGGTCAACATGATCGGACTGGAAGTCGCCGAGAGGTTCGTGCCTATCGGTTGGGCCGCCACTCGTCGAGCAGCGCCCGGTAGTGCTCCACCGTCTGCTCGGCGGTGTGGCGCCAGCTCCACCGGCTAATCACCCGTTCCCGACCTGCCGCTCCGATGCGGGCGGCCATTTCGGGATTATCCAGCACTCTGCTCAACGCCGCGGCCAGTGCCTCGCTGTCGCCGGGCGGCACCGACACGCAGGTTTGGCCGTCGGGGCCGGCCACTTCGGGCAACGCCCCTCCCGTGGTGGCCACTAGCGGTGTGCCGCTGCACATGGCCTCGATGGCCGGCAGGGAGAACCCTTCGTACAGAGATGGCACTACCGCAACCGAGCTGGTGGCGTACAGCTCTACGATGCGCTCGTCGGGCACCCCGGAGATGAACTCCACCATCTGGCTCAGGCCCAGGTTGTGGATTGCTTCGGCCGAGGTGCCCCCCTCACGGGGTTTGCCGATGACGATGAGGCGCACGTCGCGCTCGGTACGCAGCTTGGCCACTGCTTCCAACAGGTAGCGCAGGCCCTTCATGGGCACATCCGCGCTGGCGGTAGTGATGATCTGCTGTGGGTTGCGGTCCACGCCGGGAAGCGGGCGGAACTGCTCGGGGTCCACCCCCACCGGAACCACGTGCATCAGGTGGCGGGGCACCTTCTGGTCCCGAGCGATGTCGTCGCGCGACGACTCCGACACGGTGATGATTCGCCGCAGCCGCCGGGCCACCCGAGCCTGCATCCGGGTGAAGGAATACCAGCGCCGCTTGCCCAGCCGCTCTATAGGGCTTCGGGCATGCTCGAGTTCCAGTTGGCGGTCGACGGTGATGGGGTGGTGGATGGTGCCCAGCACCGGTAAGCCATCCCGTTCCATGGCCAGCAGCCCGTAGCCCAGCGACTGGTTGTCGTGTACCAGATCGAAATCCCCCACTCGGGAGCGCAGCATCTGCCACGCCCGGATAGAGAAGGCCAGTGGCTCCGAGAAGGCGCCGGTCATGAACGAGCCCACCTCGGCGGCATCGGCCCACGATTTGATCTCCCAGAATCCCGGCATCCGCCCCGGATAGGCGTCGTTGAAGATGTCCAGGCTGGGGAGCTCGTGCAGCGGCACCCGCTCATCGAGCACCGGATAGGGCTGTCCGCTCAGCACCTCCACGTGGTGACCGAGGTCGGTCAACGCCTTGCTCAGATGGTGGACATACACTCCCTGCCCACCGCAGTGGGGCTTGCCCCGGTACGATAAAAGGGCGATTTTGAGCGGGCGATCCGCCGAGACCATAGCCCCACAAGGCTTTCGGAATTCGGTGGGTTTGGCAAATGCTCAGCTGCTCTGACTGACCGCTATCTTGGCCCCGTGCGAGCGCTGGTGCAGCGGGCCGCCGAGGCACGGGTTCGGGTAGACGGCGAGGTGATCGGGGAGATCGGCCCCGGGCTGTGCTGTCTGGTGGGCGTGACCCACGATGACGACGCCGACACAGTGAAGAAGATGGCCAGCAAGCTGTGGAACTTGCGCATTTTCACCGACGAGAACGGGCACATGAATCTGTCGGTGGCCGATACCGGAGGCGAACTGCTGGTCGTGAGCCAGTTCACCCTATACGGCGACATCAGCCGGGGCCGCCGCCCCTCGTTCCTGGGCGCCGCCGCCCCCGATCAAGCCGCCGCCCTGATCGAAGACCTCGTTGTCGAACTCCGCACCCTCGGCGCCACCGTGGCCACCGGCTCCTTCGGCGCCATGATGGCCGTCGAGTTGATCAATGACGGCCCCGTCACCCTGATGGTGGAGGTTTGATCAGCGGGGTTGGCGGCGCGGGCCACCTTGTCGACGCGGAGCTGCACCTCGCGGCCTGATGGTGGAGGTTTGATCAGCGGGGTTGGCGGCGGGTAGGGGTGGGGTCCCTTGAGTGGGCCATCCAGGCGGCGGCTAGGGCGGCTAGGGCAAGGGCGATCATGGGCCAGGGGCCGGCTCGAGTGGCGAGGGTTTGGCCGGTGCGGAGCTCGATCTCGGCTTGGATGACCTTGCGCTCGGAGACGGCGGTGCGCTGGTAGACGTTGCCGTCGGGGTCGACGAAGGCGCTGAACCCGGTGGGGGCCGACTGCACTACCCAGCGGCCGGTCTCCAAAGCCCGCAGCCGGGAGCTGGCGATTTGCTGGGTCTGCACGATGGTTAGCCAATAGCTGGCGCCATTGGTGGGGTTCAACAGCACTTCGCCGTCGTTGCCGATGGCGTCTCGAGCCCGGTCCTCGAAGAAGATCTCCCAGCTTATTGACACCCCGAGGCGACCCACCGGGGTGTCCACCACCGCGGGGGTGTCGCCTCGGCGCATGTCCCGGGCGGGCAGGTAGTCGGGGGCCAGCGGCTCGATCAACGACCGCAGCGGCACGTACTCCCCGAACGGCACCAGTCGGACCTTGTCGTAACGGTCCACCTGGGTACCGTCGGGGGCGAACACCGCGGCGAAGTTGGCCGCTTCGGTGTCCGACACGTCCTCAACCACTCCGGCCACCAGCGTGGTGTTGAGCTCGCGGGCCAGCTCAGCCAGCCGCAGGCGCTCTCGGCTGTTGGCGAACAGGCCATGCACGTCCACCACGTCTTCGGGCCACACCACTAGGTCCACCGGCGGCCGTACTAGTTGGCTTGCCTCTAGGTGCCGGGCGAACACCACCCCCGGCTCAGTGTTGGCCGCCCTGGTCCGCTGCGGGCCGCCTCCCTGGACCACGGCCACGTCGATGGTGCCGGTGGCCGAGCCCCGAGGGGCCAGCGCCGCCCAGCCCCAAAACCCCAGCACCACCACTGCCAAGGCCATTGCCGCCTGCCAGCGTCGATCGAGCGCGGCGGCTAGCACCATGGCGATCGCCACACACACGCCCACCAGCAGCAACGGCCCGAGCACCCGCACGGTGGCGGCCCAGGGAGTGTCCACCTGGCTCATGGGCAGGGTGGCCAGCGGCACTCCGCCGAACGGCCACCGCCATCGAATTGCTCCGGCCAGCAAGAACAGTCCGGGCAGAGCCAGCCATCGGCTGCGCCCCGGCGGACAAGCCGCCCCGGCGAGGCCGTATAGCGCGGAGAACACCACACACACCGCCAGATAGCCGGGCAGGGTGAAGTCCACCATCCAGAACGTGGCCGGGAACAGCC
>JAPPKI010000481.1 GCA_028820035.1 bacterium
ATGCCAGATCGCTCGATGGCAGAGCGGGACCTTCCGAGGTAGGAGGCGATCACGGCGGGATGCTCGAAGACCTCAACCGCCGTTCCCTCGGCCACTGTGGCCCCGAGGTCGAGGGCCACCATCCGATCGCAGATCGATGCCAGCACAGCCATGTCGTGATCGATCACCAGCAGGCTCGCGCCGGTGTCGTCGCGGATCTGCTCCAGCATCGGCCCGAGCGCCTCCGCCTCCCGTTGGGCGATGCCCGAGGAGGGCTCGTCGAAGAGGATCACGCGGGGAGCGCCCACTGCCTGACAGGCGAGATCGACAATCCGCCGGGTTCCGGTGGACAGCTCCGACACGAACTTCTCGCGGTAGGCATCGAGCCCGAGCCCTGCGATCAGCTCGTCAACCTGGCTCTGGAGGCGGCCCTCGGCCTTGCGGACGTCGGGGAATCCGAGGGCGGCGGCCACCGGATCGCGGGTGGCCATGGTCTGGTCGAGGGCCACCTTCAAAACGTCCTCCACGGTGAGCGATCCGAAGAGCCGGGAGTCCTGGAACGAGTGTCCGAGCCCCAGTCGGGCCCGACGATCGGGCGAGAGGTTGGTGATGTCGCGCCCGTCGAGCAGCACCCTGCCCTCGTCGGGGGTCAAAAGGCCGGTGATCAGCTCGAACACCGTGGTCTTCCCCGCGCCGTTTGGCCCAATGACGCCGACGATCTCCCCCTCGCCCACTTGAAGCGACACCCCATCCACCGCTCGGTTGCCGGCGAACGACTTGGTCAGGCCCTCGATCTCGAGCCGCGGCGCGGGGGCGGCGCCGATGGGGGCGCGGGCCGGTTGTGGCCGCTCTGCGGTGCGGGCCGCGGCCCCGCCCAAGAACACCGACCGGACGATGTCGTCGCGCCCCAGCAGATCGCTCGTGGGCCCCCGGAAGCGGACCTCGCCCTTCTCCATGAAGAACGCCGTTTCCGCGATCGTGAGGGCCACATTGACGGACTGCTCGACCACCACGATCGTGACCCCTTCGTCGTTCAAGGCCCGCACCACGTCGAGGAGTTGCTCCACCACCACGGGGGCAAGGCCGAGCGACAGCTCGTCGATGAGGAGGATTCGGGGCTTGGACACCAGTGCCATTGCCAGGGTGAGCATCTGCTGTTGGCCGCCAGACAGGTTGGCGGCCAGTTCGTCCTGCTTCTCCGCAAGGCTCGGGAAGATCTCGAGTACACGGGCGGTCTCCCGCTCCATGTGCTGTTTGTTGCGGCGGTGGAGCCAACCGCCCAAAGCGATGTTCTCGGCGACGGTCAGCGACGGGAACACTCCCTTGCCGCCGGGGACCTGGGCGATCCCGAGCGCGGCGATCCGGTGCGGCGCCATCGTGGTGATGTCAGCCCCCTCGAACGACACCGACCCCCCGCTGGCCACCGAGAGCCCGGAAACGGCCCGCAGCACGGTGGACTTTCCCGCGCCGTTGGTTCCCAGCAGCGCTACGAAGTCGCCCTCGGCCACTTCGATGTTGACGCCGAACAACACCTGCACCGGTCCGTACGACACGTCGATCGCCCGAACGCTCAACAGCGACCCATCGTGATCGTCGCCGATGAGGATGTCGGGGAACGAGAAGTAGTCGGTGGGTGGTGCCTGCTTGCTCGGCAGATAGCGGAAAACCCCCTCGGCATCGCGCCGAGGCGATCTCGCCACGGCCACCGGTTCTGAGCGCCCGAGCCCGGCGGCCTCGTCGGTGACCGCGTCATTGTCGATGCGCTGGTCGGCGAGCAGATTGGGGACCGGGATCTGGCGGCGGAAGGCCGCGATGGACAGCAGACGCCGGCGGACCTCGTATAACAGCCCGCCGAGGCCCTCGCGCAGGAACATCAACACCACCAGCAGGCCGACACCGCTGCTGGCGAACAGCCACAACGGCCGGATGTCGGCGGGGATGTCGTCGCCGAAGTAGTCGGTGCCCTGAAGGAACACCGCACCGAGAAGCGCGCCCGGTACCGATCCGAGACCGCCGATGACCACCATCGTGAGAACCCGGATGCTCTCCGCCGGCGAGAACGAGCCCTGGCCGAGCGCTTGCTGGTGCAGGGTGAACAGCCCCCCGGCTAAAGAGGCGTAGAAGCCGGAGATGGCGAATGCCATCAGCTTGGTCCGGGTCAGATTCACGCCGAAGGCCTGCGCGTTGTCCCCGTTGTCGCGGGCCGCCCGCAGAACCCGGGCGGTCCGGGTTTCCTCCAGCCGCCCTACGGTCCAGATCACCGCGACAAGGGCGGCGAGGCATGCGTAGTAGAAGGCGTGCTCGCTCGACACGTCGATCCGCCCCAGGAGGGGCAGTCGGGTGACCCGCTCGCTGATGTTGTCGGGGAGGAACGTGAACCGGTCATTGTCGAGGAGGAACGACGCCGTCGCCACCGAGAAGGCGAGCGTGGTCACCGCGAGGAAAAGCCCGCGGATGCGAAGGGCCGGCAGGCCGACGATCACCGACGCAACCGCCCCGACAACTCCGGCCAACAGCAGCGTCAGGGTGAGGTCCCACTGGTAGTGGACATTCACCACCGCGGCGGTGGCCGCGCCGATGGCGACGAAGCCCATTTGGCCGAGGCTGATCTCGCCGGACCAGCCGGTGAGGATCACCATGCTCACGGCGATGACCCCGTAGATCATGACCGCCGAAGCGAAGTGGATGTCGGAGTCGCCGAGCGCGAGCGGTAGCCACACCAAAAAGCCGATCATCGCCAGCTTGGCCAGCCATCCACCCCATTGCACCTCCGGCAGCGAGGCCAGGTTGCGGGGGATCTTCTTCACCGACGCGGCTTCCGCCCACGACCCCTCGGTCTGGGTTTCGGCTCGGCCGCGGGCCCGCCGCTGGAACAAGAGCACAACCACCACGATCACGAACAGTGCCGGGTCGATCAGCTCGGCGGTGTCCTCATTCCAGATGACGGCCGTTTCCAGCACGCCGAGAAAGGTGGCGCCGACGAACATCACCGAGTAGTTCTCCATCCGCCCCATCACCGCCACCGCGAGCGCCCGCAGGAGGATGGCGGGTCCAAAGGCGGGTCCGAGCGGGAGTCCGAACATGCCCGCCCGCAGCACCATGGCCACGGCGGCCAGCACCGCGGCGATAATCCATACCACGTTCTGGGTCCCCCGCACGTCGATCCCCACCAGTGACGCGCGGTCTCGGCTTTGGGCGCTGGCTCGCACCGCGGTGCCCAGGTCGGTGCGGTTGAGGAAGGCCATGAGGCCGATGATCGCCAGGGGGACGATGATCATGGCCAGCAGGTCGTTGACGGTGAAGACGATTGGGTCGATCTCGAAGGTGAAGTCGATTGGCGGGTTGAATCTCGGGAAGCGGAGGAGTGCCAATCCGTCCTCGTCGCTGAACAGTGTCGGGATGTAGAAGCCGATGCCCAGCAACAGCTGGGCGAGCCCGATCGTGGCGACGCTGAGGATGATCCGCGGCGCCTTCCAGAACCGGCGGATCACGAGGAACTCGACCGCCGAGCCCAGTGCCATGGCGACCACGATCGTGGCCGGGAGGACGACGAAGTACGGCCAGTCCCAGTCCCTCAGCAGCGACAAGCCAAGTGTGGCCGGCACCACCCCCAGGTCGGCCTGGGCGAAGTTGATGATTCCGTTCGTCTTGTAGACAAGCGACAGGCCGAACGCCAACAGCGCGGTCAGCGAGCCGACCACCACGCCTTGAACGATCACCCCCGGCGGCGTGGGCCAGATGAACTGAAGCGCGCCGAGCGCGGCGCCCCAGATCAACGCCTGGCGCGCGTAGCGAACAAGGGTGTGCGAGCTCAACAGAACTCCTCCCGGCGTGCTTCGCACTCGTCGCTTTCCGGCTCGCCGCGAACCACGAGGACGCACCCGCGAGAGGTGACCGCGCCGTCTTCGCTCACGCCGAAGTCAGCCCCGGCCCAGCCCGACTGGTCGCGGGCGTGCTCGTCCACCGAAAAGAAGTCAGACCCCCGAGGATCGTCGGTGAACCAGGTGAGGATGTCGCCGTCGAAGTCGCCCTCCTTGTCGGCAGGAAGGAACTCGGCACTTACGAAGAATTGGTCGTCAGCCCGTTCATGGGCGCGACCGTGGCGCAGCGTGCCATCTTCGGTGAGGCCTGTTTGCAGCGTTTCCATGGTGACGGAAAGGGCAACGTCGCATCCCGAGACGTCGATCGAAGTGCCCGCGCAGGCGGCGAGGAATGGCCCAACAAGGGCGATGATCGCCACGGCAGGCAGCGTCCTCGTCGGCAACATGCTCATCGCCGCCGACTGATCAATGGTCCTGGGACGATCGCCCTTAGCCGAGGGCGATCAGAGCTCTCCCGAGGCCAGCATGTCAGCGGGGACTTTGAGGTCGAGCGCTCCTAGGTAGCCGCCGCCGTCGTCGACGGCGTAGTGGACGTCGTAGCCCAGCAGCTCTTGGGCTCGGCGGGGGAGGGTGCGGGCGACGTCGGGGGGTGTGGCCAGGCAGTTGTTCTCCTCCGATCGCAGCCAGCCCAGCATGTAGCTGAGGTGGAATGCGGGCCGGTGCTGGTCGGTGGTGGAGTTGGTGCCCGCGCCATGGATGGTGGAGCCCAGGTAAATCACTCGGGAGCCGGAAGGCATCTCGGCGTTGGCGAACTCGTGGGGCTCGGGCTGGCGGTCTGGCTCCCAGCGGTGGCTGCCGGGCACTACTCGGGTGGCGCCGAGCTCGCGGGTGAAGTCGCACAGCGCGGTCACCGACGACAACTCCATCTCGGGGCTGGGTTGGGGCATATGAACCCACACGTCTTCGTCGCGGTGGGGGAACTGGGCTTGGGCCCCCGGACCAACCACCAGCATGTGGGCCACGTTCACCTGGATGTCGGCACAGTTGGGGCCCAACACCGCGTCAGCAATGTCCAGCATCAAGGGGTGTAACAGCACCTCGGCCACGAAGGTGGGCGACTTGGAGGCCAGTCCGGTCACGTGGCGCGTGTGATCGCCGAAGAAGGCCGCGATCGCAGGGCTTATGTGGGTTCGGTTGGCGTCGGGCTTCTCGGCGTAGGGCATTAGCTCGGCGAGGATCTGGTTGATCACATCGTCGCTGAAGCACTCATCAACGATCACCGCCCCGTCGGCGTCGAGCACCTCCAGCACGTGCTCGAGCGGCTCGTCGTTTTTCAGGTGGACCAATTCGGCTTGCGCGGCCATGCCCCACTGTATTCCGAGCTTGCCTAAGCGGCGCCCGATCAGGCCTCTTGGAGGAGCCAGAGGCCGACCACGCTGTAGAAGACCATGACCAACAGCATGGGGCGCTGGGCCCAGGTGGCCTCGTTGGCATCGCTGGTCTCCACCGCCCGGTCGTGGGCCACCAGCACTGCGGCGATGTGGCCGCCCA
>JAPPKI010000174.1 GCA_028820035.1 bacterium
GCCAAGCCCTCCTCCACAGCGGCCGCCACCTCGTCGGCGCCGAGCGATTCCAGATCTTTCGCCGCATCGCCCCCCACCCAGCCCTTGCTCTCGAACCGGGGCTGGGCCAGCAAGCGGCCCTCAGCGCGGTTCACCGCCACCACCACGTTGACCACTCCGTGGCTGCCGAGAATGGACCGCTCGCCGAACAGGTCCCGGTCGTTCTCGATCAACCGCCCGTTCACAAAGTAGTAGTCCCCCGAAGTGACCTTTCCCCGGTTGGCCAAACCGCTGTCGCTCAACTCGATCTGCTCGCCGTCGCGAGCGAGGACCACTCGATCCGCGGCCATGCCCATCTTCATCGCCAGATCGGCGTGGGCAACGAGGTGGCGAACCTCGCCGTGAACCGGCACAAAGAACTCAGGGTCGGCCACCGTGTGCAGGGTGCGGAGCTCGTCCTGCTTGCCGTGGCCGGTGGTATGGACGTCTAGTTGCCCGCTGTGGACCACTTCGGCCCCCCGATCCACCAGGTTGTTGATCATCCGGGCCACCCGGGCCTCGTTGCCGGGGATGGGCGTCGAACTCAACACCACGGTGTCGTCGGGTCCGATATCAATCCAGCGGCTGTCCCCGGTAGCGGCCATGGCCAGGGCGGAGCGGGTCTCCCCCTGCGAGCCGGTGGACACCACGCACACCTGCCCAGGGGAAAACCGATCAACATCGGCCACATCGATCACCGCATGGTCGGGCATCGTGAGCAAGCCCAGCTCCCGGGCCAGGGCGAAGTTGCGCTTCATAGACAGCCCCAGCGTGGCCACTTTGCGACCCGACTCCACCGCGGCATCCACCACCTGCTGAACCCGGTGAACATGGCTGGAGAAGGCGGCCACTACCAGGCGTCGGCCGGGATGGGCGGCAAACACCCCTCGAAGCACCTCTCCAACCTCGGTTTCCGACCGGGAGCTGCCGGGAATCTCCGAGTTGGTGGAATCGCACAGCAGCAGCCGCACTCCATCGGTTCGGGAGATGGCCCCGATCCGGGCGAGGTCCGTGCGCCGACCGTCCACTGGGTTCAGATCCAGTTTGAAGTCGCTGGAATGCAAGACGACCCCTTGGGAAGTGCGGATGGCCGAGATCAGCCCCGAGGGAACCGAGTGGGTGACAGGGATGAACTCGCAGTCGAACGAGCCGATGCGGAGCCGGTCGTGGTCGCCGATGGAGTTGAGGGTTGTGCGGTCGATAACACCCCGCTCCTCCAGGCGGTTGCGGATCAATCCCAGGGTGAAGGGCGAGGCGTAGATCGGAAACGACAGCCATTCCAGGGCATGGGGCAGCGAGCCGATGTGATCCTCATGGCCGTGGGTGCATATGCAGCCAACGATGCGATCGGCGCGATCGCGCAGGTACTCCAAATCAGGGAGCACGAATTCAGCACCGGGCATGTCCTCGTCGGGAAACAGGATTCCGCAGTCCAGCAGGAGGACCTCGCCCCCGGATTCGATGGCCGCGCAGTTCCTCCCGATATCGCCCAACCCGCCCAGAAAGGTGATCTGAACCGGATCAGCCATCGGCGGGAATCCTCAATGTGACCGCAGGTTCAGCCATCGGCACCGAGTCTTGTGCCGGCCAGCACCTCAGCAGCGGCCTCGGCCAAACCCTCAGGCTCAACGTCCAGAGGCGGGCGGCAGCGGCCGACCGGGATGCCGATAAGGCGCATCATCGCCTTCGCCGGAATGGGGTTGGGCGCTGTCAACCCCGTCTCATAGTCAAACGACGGCATGAGGCTGGCATTGATCTTGGCCGCGGCCCCAACGTCGCCCCCCTCGAAAGTGGCGATCATGTCGGCGTGCTCGGTACCGGCCCAGTGGGTGGCCACCCCGATAACCCCCACCGCCCCCACCGCGAGCAACGGCAGGGTGAGGCTGTCGTCGCCGCTGTACACCTCAAAGCCCTCCGGAGCCTGGGCGATGAGCGCGGCGGTCTCGGCAGGGTCGCCGGCCGCGTCCTTGATGCCGACGATGTTGGCGACACCATGAGCCAACTCCAGCAGCGTGGCAGTGTCCGCCTTTCGCCCGGTGCGCACGGGGATGTCGTAGATGAGCACCGGTAGATCGGTGGCCCCGGCCACCGTGGCAAAGTGCTTGGCCAGGCTGGCTTGCGAAGGCCGGTTGTAGTACGGGGTCACCGACAAGATGCCGTCAGCCCCGGCCTCTTGAGCTCGCTCGGTGAGCTCAACGGCCGCGGCAGTGTCATTGCTGCCCGCTCCGGCCACCACCGGCGCATCCACCGCAGAGACGACCGTGCCGATGAGGTCGATTTGCTCGTCGTGGGTCAGCGTCGGCGCCTCTCCCGTGGTGCCCGCCACCACCAGTCCGTCGCTCCCGTTGTCAACCAGCCATTGGGCCAGCGACGCAGCGGTCTCCAGGTCGAGCGAGCCGTCGTCGGCAAACGGTGTGACCATGGCGGTGAGCACCTTCCCAAATCGAGCCATGGGTTCTCCTTACGCTTCAGCGGCGTCGTCGGCCATCTCAGTTGCCCGATCGATCCCCAGGGTCACCAGGAGATCCTCGTGCAACTCGAACCACACCTCATGGTAGGAATCCATGGAGGGTTTCGTAAACCAGTTAAGTTCGCCGCCCTGCACACGAAGCAGCGCGTTGTCGAGCCGCCCTCCATAGTGGCCGAATCGGTCAAGGGCATCGGCTAAGCGAGCGATGATCGGCTGGACCCGCTGGTTGATCTCGGCCAGACGGGCCACGACCGCGGCGTCGTAGTCGGGATCGGTGTGGTCGTTGAGCGTCTGGTCGCCGCGTACTTGGAAATCGGTGCAGACCTCCTTCAACTGAGGGTCCAGCACCCGAAACGACTGATATTGCTCCTGGATGAGGGGTCTGGTGCCGGAACTCTCGATTTCGGCGGCCACTAGCCGCTCGGCCTCGGCCCTGCCCTCCCCGAGCAGCATCCACCCCTGGGCTCGCTTACCGTCCCGGTAGCGCACCCAACCCCTCTCCCCCAATTCGCTCAGGACGCCCGCGGCCTGTTTCGGCGCCAAGCCGGTGGCCAGGGCCACAGATTCAGCGTCAGCCATGCCCTTGGTACGCAGCGCATAGAGGACGCGCCCCTCCATCCCAGACGAATACGGCACCAGATCAGACTACTTCCGCTTCTCGATCCCGGTCTCCGGGGCGGCCTAGGCGTCTCAGGATGAGGGGGTAGCCCACCAGGGCGATAGTGGCGAAGACGAACCATTGGACGGCGTAGGCCAGATGGGATCCCTCCCCGAGGTCGGGAGGGGGAACGGGGACGGGCCAGTCGCCCGCAGGTGGTGCTTGAGCTTGGAGTTGCAGGTAGACCGGCAACAGGGCGGTATCGAGCTGTTGGGACAGGCGGGTCAGATCGGGGCGGGCCATCTCTGTAAGTACCCCGCCAGACGGGTCTGACTGCTGAAGCCCAGCGGCGGTGACCGTAGCCCGAACAAGCCCGACCACCTCCACCTCACCACTGGCAGGGGCGAAGTCGGCGGGGGAAGTGCCGGTGCCAGCCCCGTGAGGGATCCAGCCCCGGTTGACCGCGACGGCCTCGCCGGTTGGGAGCCGCAGCGGGGTGAGAACCCAAAACCCGGCAGAACCCTGGAAGGTCCGGTTGCGGATCAAAACCTGATCTTCCACCTGGTAGACACCGACAGCCCGGACCGAGCGAAACTCGATGTTGTCCCCTTCGTCGTAGTCATCGTCGATGCCGGCCAGGTCTTGAATCTGCACAACTGGGAGTTCGCTGCGACTGGTGATGGTGCTGTTGTGCTCCCGGCGCTCAGACAGCCGGTGGAGCTGCCAGAACCCAGCGGTGATCATGGCCATCACTGCCAAGAGCACCGCGATGTTCAGCAACAGGCGCCGGAATGACACGACTGGGTCGTCGCTAGATGTCCAGCAGGGTATCGAGGCCCACGATGAGCCCAGGGCGGTTGGGGGCCGCTTTCACCGCGGCCAATACGCCGGGCATGAACGAGGACCGATCAGTGGAGTCCTGGCGGATGACAAGGGTCTGGCCCTCAGCACCCAGGATCACTTCGTGGTGGGCCACCATCCCCCTCATTCGCACGGCATGGACCCGGATGCCGGCAGGGCCTTCAGCCCCCCGCACGCCGGACAGCATCTCGTGTTCAGTGGGATCGGGGGCCCAGTCGCCCGACGCCGCCGCCATCTTGTCAACCGTGAGCCGGGCGGTTCCCGATGGAGCGTCGATCTTGGCATCGTGGTGCAGTTCGATCACTTCGGCGGTATCGAAATAGGGCGCAGCGAGTTCGGCAAAGCGCATCATCAGCACGGCGCTGATGGCGAAATTGGGTGCAATGATGCATGCCCGCTCTGCCGCGGTGAACGCGGCTTGGAATCGCTCGAGGTCTCCGTCGGTGAATCCCGTCGTGCCCACGACGGCGTGGATCTGCTGATCGGCCAGCCAGATCAGGTTGTCGCGGGCTGCCTCGGCAACAGTGAAGTCCACCACCACGTCGGCGGCGGCGTCCACCATCGCCTGCCGGTCGGCAACTGCCACCACACCGCCTGCGGAACCACCGGCCTGGATGGGGTCCACCGCAGCTACCAATTCCAAATCCAGATCAGCCGCCACCGCCTCACAGACGGTGGCGCCCATTCTGCCCCCCGCGCCGAACACTCCTACCCGAAGCATGACGCACCAGTTCTGCCCCTGCGCCGACCACCCTCACTCGAAGCGTGAACGAGACGACGAAGCATGGACGAGACGTTATAGGGCCGAGCGGTGGCAAACCGGCTGGAAAAGTGAAGCCTCGGGCTGGGTTAGCGAGGAGCGCGATCCCGGTCGCGGCCCCGACCGCCGCCTCGGCGATGAGAGCCTCCGCTGGGCCCGAGGTCACCGAACTCGTCGCGTAGCTGAGCCTCGAAGTCGTCTTCGAAGGAGGCCGCTTGGGACGGGCCTTCCCAGTCACCTCGGTCTCTGCCACCCCGGTCGCTCGAACGGCGGTCGCCGCGATCCCGACGGTCGTCGCGGCCCCGGCGGTCGTCGCGGGAGCCGCGGGCCCCGCGCTGATAGCGATACCGGCTGCCCCGCACATCAGAAAGGCGGTTGTAGCGGGGGTGGCCGCGCTCCCCCCGGTAGTCGGGGCGCTGATACCTACGGCCCCGGCGATCATCGCGATCCCGGCCTCCCCGATCATCGGAACGGGAGCCAGAATCGCGTTCGTCGCTGCTGTCGTCGCCGGTCAACTTGAGGCTGATCTTGCCGTTGGGATCGATGTCCTCAACGACAACCTCAAGGTCATCGCCCAAGGCCACCACGTCCTCAACCCGCTCCACGCGGCGACCTCGACCGAGCTTGGATATATG
>JAPPKI010000179.1 GCA_028820035.1 bacterium
AGGCGGTTCATTGGGGCCAGCCACATGGCGGTGCGCTCGGCCCCGGCCAGGGCGATGTTCTTGGGGACCATCTCCCCCAGAACCATGTGCAGGTACACCACCAGGGCCAGCGACACCGCGAACGAGATGGTGTGCAGCACCCCGGAGGGCAGATGCACGAAGGATTCCACCGCTCGCTCGATGAGGCGGGCCACCGCCGGCTCCGCCACGAAGCCCAATCCCAGCGACGCCATGGTGATGCCGAGCTGGGCGCCGGCCAACTGCCGGTTGAGGTCGCTCATGGCCGCCAATGCCATCCGGGCCCGGCGGTTGCCGGCTTCGGCCAACGGCTCCAGGCGAGACCGTCGGGCGGCGATGAGCGCGAACTCCACCGCCACGAACCCGGCATTGGCCACCAGCAGGACCACCGCAATCACGATGTACAGCGCGGTCACTGGCCTGCTCGAATCTGACGGGTTGGGTGGCCAGAGGCCACCCGGCGCAAGCGGACAGCGTCGATGCGGTGCCGGTCGACCGATTCGATCTGGAACTCCCAGCCCTGGAAGCGGAATACCTCGCCCGCGGCGGGGATCCGCTGAAGGTAGTCCAAGATGAAACCGGCCAGGGTCTCGTAGTCGCCATCGGGCACGCGAAACCCGGTCATGTCCTCCAGTTCGTCGGGATGGATCCCGGCCTGGATCACCAGTTCTCCGGCCTCGCGGGCTACCGCCGGGGGCTCGGTGTCGTCGTGCTCGTCGGCAATCTCCCCCACTATCTCCTCTACCAAGTCCTCCTGGGTGACGATGCCCGCAGTGCCGCCGTGCTCGTCCAAGACCACGGCCAGGGGACTCCGCTGGGATCTCATGTCCAACAGCAGAGAGCGCAGATTCCGGGTCTCGGGCACGACCAGCGGCGGTCGCATGATTGCCGACACCGGCGTGGAGGACCACTTCCCGGTCGGCACCTCGTACACGTTCTTGACCAAGGCCACGCCCACCACATCGTCGATATCGGCGCCGATGACCGGAAAGCGGGAGTACCCCGTCTGGCCGGAAAGCGAGACCAGGTCGGCCACCGATTGGTGATGCTCGATGGCGACCACCGACACCCGGGGTACCAGAACGTCGGCGGCATCGTGCTCGGCAAAGCGAATCGCCCTGGTCAACAAGCGAGCTCGGGCCGGGCGCATCGACCCCTCTTGGCCCGAGGATCGGATCAGCCAGGCCAACTCCTCGCGGGAGCGGGCCTCACTCAACTCCTCTGTGGGCTCGATCCCCAACCGGGTCACCACCCAATTGGCCGAACCGTCCAACAGGCGAATGAACGGCCGGGTGACCGCGGTGAAGCCCCTCATGGGGGCGGCCAAGCGCATGGCCGTGGGCTGCGGGCGGGCAATGGCCAGGGTCTTGGGCACCAGCTCCCCCAACACCATCTGAACAACCACGGCGATGATCAGCGCCGCGGCGATGGACAACCCAGTGGCAGCGCCCTCGGAGATGCGTTGGGCCACCGGCTCCAGGGCCTCGGCGATGGACGGCCGGGCGATGAAGCCCAGCGCCAGCGAGGTGACGGTGATGCCGAACTGTGCCCCGGACAGCTGGAACGACAGGGTTTTGAGCAGCGACAGGGTGGTCCGGGCCGCCCTTCGACCCTCGGTGGCCAGCCGCTCGATGCGAATCCGGTCAACTGCCACTAGGGCGAACTCGACGGCCACGAAGACCGCGTTGGCTCCGATCAGAAGCGCAGCGGCCACCAGCCCCACTGAGGTGGTCCAGCTCATGGGCTACCGAATACCAGGAATAGGGCAACTACCAGGCACAGGGCTTGGCATCGGCCATATTCTTTAGAGAGACTAAACATATGAGTCTCAAACCATCGCCGTCTCGAGTGGCGCTAGAGGCAGCTCAGGCGGCGACGCGCCTCGCCCGCCAAGTGGCGGTGGCGCTGGGAGACCTGGACTTGTCACCCTCCCAGTATCGCTTGCTGCTGTTCCTTTCGGAAGGAAACGCAGCCGCTTCGGCCGTGGCCGGGCGGCTGGCGGTGAGCCGACCCAGCGTGACCGCCCTGGCCGACGGGTTGGAGAGGCGGGGTCTGCTCCAGCGGAAATCCGACCCGGCCGACCGTCGCAAAGTAGCCCATGAGCTGACCGAGGCAGGACGGGAAGCGCTCGCTGGGGCAGATGCCGCAGTGGCCGAGCGGATCACCAGGATCGCCTCCCACCTCGACGACGACCAGACCGATCGGGCGATGGACGGGCTGGCCCTTTGGAATGAGGCGCTGAACCGGTATCGAACCGCTATGGAGACCCAGCAGTGACTGCGGTTGACGTCGGACCAGTCGGCACCCCCGATTTTGAGCCGGTCGCGGTAGAGGCCCAATACGACCCGCCCCCGGCAGGCATCGACCCCGACCAAACCAAGGGCTGGATGAAGCGGCTCTGGCCGTTGGTCAGGGCCCACCGCCGGACAATGCTGATCGGCGTTGTCACCGGCGTGGTGGCGCTGGCCATCCAGGCCGCGGTCCCGGCATTGGGTCGCTCTGCGGTGGACGCGGCCATCGAGGGCAACCGCCAGGCGCTGTGGATCGTCTTCGGGCTCACTGCCGCCTTCGGAATCGGGCGGCTTGTCTTCGGCGGGGTCTACCGCTACCAGTTGTTCAAGCTGGGCTGGAACGTGGAGACGGACCTGCGGGCCATCATGTACGAACACCTGACCCGGCTGTCGTTCTCGTACTACGACCGCACCCAGTCGGGAGAGGTCATCTCCCGGGCCAACAGCGACATCCGCTCGCTGCAACTGCTGCTCGCATTCGGCCCACTGGTCAGCATGAACGTGCTCATGTTCGTGATGGCCCTGGGGTTCATGGTGTACGTCCACCCCTGGCTGGCGCTGGTGGCGCTGGCGCCGCTTCCCGGCGTGTACTGGTTCGGCCTGAAATTCCGCAATCAGGTGTTCCCGCTGTCGTGGGTCACCCAGGCCCGCATGGCCGATTTGGCCACCATCGTGGACGAGAACGTGAACGGCACCCGAGTGGTGAAGTCGTTCGCCGCCGAAGAGCGCCAGATCGCTCTTTTGGGCCGGTCGGCCCAGCGCATCCAGTGGACCAACGTGGAGATCGCCAACAGCCGATCCCGCTGGAATCCCCTCATCGAGTCGCTGCCCCGACTGGGCACCGCCATGGTGGTGCTCTACGGCGGCTGGCTGGCCATCGAAGGAGTGGTGTCGATCGGATCACTGCTGGCCTTCAGCGCGTATGTGATCATGCTCCAGGTTCCCTTCCGCATGGCCGGTTTCATGCTCATGCAGGGCCAACGGGCCAGCGCGGCGGCCCAGAGGATCTATGAGATCCTCGACGAACCGCCCCAAATCGTCGACTCCCCGACTGCGGTGGACATCGTCGACCCCCGAGGTGAGGTGGACTTCGAAGGGGTCAGCTTCGGCTACAACCCCGACACCCCGGTGCTCGACGACTTCACCCTGCACATCGAACCCGGCGAGCGGGTGGCCATCGTGGGCAGCACCGGAACCGGCAAGTCGACCGTGGCCCGGCTCTTGGACCGGTTCTACGACGTGGACGGCGGCTTTGTTCGCATCGACGGGCTCGACGTGAGGGACGTGACCCTGCGAAGCCTGCGCCACACGGTTGGGCTTGTGCTAGACGAGCCGTTCCTGTTCTCAGCCTCGGTCCACGACAACATCGCCTACGCCCGACCCGACGCCCCCCGCTCCGACGTTGTGGTGGCTGCGACAGCCGCTCAGGCCCACGGTTTCATCAGCGAATTGGAACATGGATACGACTCGGTGGTCGGCGAGAGGGGCTACACCCTGTCAGGCGGCCAGCGCCAGCGCATCGCCATCGCCCGAACGCTGCTGGCCAACCCCAAGGTGCTGGTGCTGGACGACGCCACCAGCGCCATCGACGTGACCGTGGAGGAGGCCATCCACCAGGCGCTTCAGGAGCTCATGGCCAACCGGACAACCATCATCATCGCCCACCGCCTGTCCACCATCAGCCTGGCCGAGAGGGTGGTGGTGCTGGGCCAGGGCCGAGTGTCCAATATGGGCACCCACGCCGAACTGCTGGCCGCCGACCCCCACTATGTGGAGATCCTGGCTCGACACAGTGAAGACGAGGTTCCGGCTGATGTGTCGGGCAACGGCGACGGCCAGCGAGGGTCGAGAGCCGGATTCTCAGAGAACGGCCGGTAATGGGCTGGGGAGGGTACTTCGGCGGGCCCCAGGCCCAGAACGCGGCTCGCGATGCCGGGCTCCCCCATGCCGGCGTGCCCGGCAACCTGCGAGTTCAGGTCGAGGAGGTGCTGCGGACCGAGCCCGAGTATCCGCCGGTCGACGTGGATTTCAGCCACCGGCAGCCCGCTGATCCGCCGCTGACCCTGCGCTCCCTTCTTTGGCCCTTCCGCCGGCAGCTTTCAGTGGCGCTGCTGCTGGTGGTGGTCGAATCGGCGATGATGCAGTCGGGGCCGCTGCTGGCCCAGCTTGGCATCGACCACGGAGTCAGCTCTGGCAACCTGCGGGTGCTGTTGGTGGTGGCCGCGGCTTTTCTCGGCACCGTGGCTGCCCATGGGCTGAGCTCCTTCATGCGCATCCGCTACACAGGCAAACTGGGCGAGCAGCTCATGTATGCCTTGAGGCTGCGGGTGTTCTCCCACTATCAGCGGCTGTCGCTGGACTTCTTCACCAAGGAGAAGGCAGGGGTGCTGATGACGCGCATGACCAGCGACATCGAGGCGCTGACCGTCCTGTTCCAAGAGGGCTTGGTGAATTTCGCGGTTCAAGGCTTGGTGCTCGTGGTGATCACCGCGGTGCTGTTCTATCTGAACCCCCTGCTGGCCATGCTGACCCTGGTGGTCGTGGTGCCGGGCACGTTCCTTCTCAGCATCTGGTTTCGCAGGGTGTCCAACCTCTACTACGGCCTGGTTCGAGACCGCATCGCCGAAGTGCTGTCCGACTTGCAGGAGAGCCTGGCCGGCATCCGGGTGATCACCTCCAGCAACCGCCGGCGCCACAACGTGGTCCACCACACCAACGTGGTGGGGCGGCACAAAGACGCCAACTTGGCCGGGGTGCGGGCGGCTTCCATCTATGCCCCCACCACCGAGGCAATTGTCATCATCGGACAGGCCATCTTGTTGGTGATCGGGGGAACCATGGTGATCAACGGCAGGCTGACCCCCGGCGAGCTGACCGCCTTCGTGCTCTATCTGACCTTCTTCTTCGCCCCCATCCAGCAGCTCGTGCAGCTCTTCAACGGCTACCAGCAGGGCCAGGCCTCGGCCAAGAAGCTGCGCGAGGTGCT
>JAPPKI010000236.1 GCA_028820035.1 bacterium
GGTCGGTACCACAGCGCTGTTCGCTCTTGACACCACTGATCTCCAGACCTGCTCTGATGCTCACGGGAACGACATCGGGGTGCCTGACTTCGCCTACATCACCACTGAGCCGCCTCACCAGTGCTCGGTCGTGACATTCGCAACCAGCCGCCCCAACAGCGAGTGCCCCTACGCCGGTACCGGCGACCGGGCTGTGCAAAGCCAGGTGGGCCATGTTCAGTGGCTTCTGGAAAATATTGACCCCAATATCAACGGTGTGTACTTGGTGCCCTCCGACCTGCCGTCCACCATCGCCACGTCGATGCCTCAGGTGCGATCCTTCCAGGAGATCGGCGTTGTCATCGATGGCGAGCCCGGCGTGAGCGGATTCACCACCCAGTCGGAGTACGGCGCCTATATCCAGATCATGCGGGACAATGACTCCAACTTCGCCTACTCCGGCTCCGACGATCAGTCCATGATCAAGTGGCGCAGTGAGGCCGAAGCCCAGGGCTTGGATACCGACAGCGTGATTTGGATGTGTCAGTTGGCCTGTTACACCCCCAGCTTCCTTGAGGCCGGCGATGTGGTGGAGAACACCTACATGTGGATCTGGTTCCTGCCGTTCGATGAAGCCGACACCAACCAAGAGCTGGCCGACTTCATGGAGGCCATCGATGACCCATTCCCGCCGGCATGGGCCGCGGGCTCATGGGCCGATGGCGTGCTGTTCGAGCAGGTTGTAAACGGCATCGTGGCTGAGAGTGGTCCTAACGGCCTCACCCGCCAGGCGGTGCTGGACGGTGCTCGCAATCTGACGTCGTTCGACGTGAACGGCTGGTGGAGCCCGGCGGACTACTCCACCACCGAGAACATCATGCCCTGCTTCATGCTGATGCAGGTGCAGAACAACGAATTCGTCCGGGTGCATCCCGCAGAGCGGGGCGAACTGGACTGCAACCCCGACAACGTGGTTGGCCTGACCAGTGATTGGGGCGCTGAGTTCGGCGGCTAGCTAGGACAAATGTGAGGAGGCCAGGAAGGCCTGAGTTCTTGTGATCTTCGGGGTACGTCATTCGGTTGCGGTAGCCACCGCACTGGGGACGTTGGCGGCAGTGATCATCGCTGTCTTCACCTGGAAGGGCGCCCAGGTCACCAGCGAGACCTTCCTGGTCACCACCTACATCGGGCTCTTCCTCGGTGCCCTTTGGGCGATGTACGCCACCGGTTTGGTGGTGGTGTACACCACCACCGGGGTCTTCAACTTCGCCCAGGGTGCCATCGGCGTGTTCGCGGCGTTCTTTTATTGGGAACTCCACGTAAATCGGGGCTGGCACTCCATCCTCGCCCTGTTCGTGGTGGTGGGCCTGTTTGCACCTGCGCTGGGCGTGGTGCTGGACATAGTGATCATGAGACGCCTGCGCACCGCGTCGCTGGTAGTGCAGCTCATGGTCACCGTGGCAATCATGGTGCTGCTGCTGTCGGTGGTGGGCGACATCTGGGAGGCCGATACTGCCCGCCGGGTGCCGTATTTGTTCGGCATCAACAACGGCATTGACTTGGGACCGTCTCAGCTTCCCTGGCACCGGCTCATCGTGTTTGTGGTGGCTATCGCCATTGCCGTGGCTATGCGATATTTGCTTCGCCGCACCCGCATCGGCACGGCCATGCGGGCGGTGGTGGACAACAGGGAGCTGGCTGCTCTCAACGGGGCTCGTCCCAACGTGGTGTCGTCTACCTCCTGGGCACTGGGCTCCATGCTGGGTGCGCTGGGGGGCATCCTTATCGCCCCCGAACTCGGGCTCGATCCCGCAACCCTGAACAATGTGGTGATCATTGCCTTCGCTGCGGCGGCCTTCGGCGCCCTGAAGAACCTGCCCATGGCGGTGATTGGGGCGATGTTGATCGGACTGCTGCGAGCCCACACAGTGGCCTGGCTGGACTTCGGATCCGATTTCCGCTTCGCCCACCTCTCTATTGCCCCGCTTTTGCTGCTGTTCGTGGTCATAGCCTTGCCCCAGGCCCGCCTGGAAGTAGGGCGGCTGGTCCATCATCTCCGTCGCCACGAGCGCTTCACCAAGTGGTGGGAGGGACTCATCGGCTGCGGGGTGATCATTCTGCTGGCGGTGGCATTCTCCGGCGGCTGGTTGGACTTCGGAATCTGGGATCCTGGTGCCTGGGGCAGCCGAGAGCTGAACTCGGCCAATGAAGCCATGGCCCTGGCTCTCATCGGCTTATCGCTGGTTCCCTTGATTGGCTGGGCCGGTCAGATCAACTTCGCGCCGTTGGCCTTTGCCGGATTCGGCGCCTTTGTGTACCTGAAGGTGATAGGTGGAGGGTGGGTCACGTTCCTGGGGTTGGATCGCCTGGGCTTGGATCCCCAGGACATCAGAGATATCGACAACGGCTACTGGATCCTCCTGGTAGGGCTACTATGCGCGCCCTTGGGTGCCTTGGTAGCCCTTCCCGCCGCCCGTCTCAGGGGGCTGTATCTGGCTCTCATGACTATGGCCTTCGCCCAGGCGATGTCGCTTATCTTCTTCCCCAACCCGTGGGTTATGCCCATCATCGGGACCGGTCGGCAGTTTCCCCACATTGAACTGTTCGGCGTTACCTTCAACGACCGCCGGGGCTTCTTCCTGCTGCTGATGTGCGTATTCGCTGTCGTTGTCTACGCGCTGGTAATGCTGCGACGGTCTCGGTATGGGCGAAGATGGATGGCCATCAATGACTCGCAGGCTGCGGCAGCCACCCTCGGGGTACCAGTGGTGTGGACCAAGGTTGTGGTGTATGCCCTTTCGGCGGTCATAGCCGGCATTGCGGGGGTGTTCTGGGCCACTGTTTCGGGCAACGTCGACAGCGTGCAGGGATTTGATTTGCTAATCGGGTTCAATATCGTGCTGTTGGTGGCGGCTGCCGGAGTGTCCATACCGGTGGCAGGCATCTTCTTGATCTTCATTCCGCTGTTCACCGGGCTGGGACACCGGCTGGAAGATTCTGGGAACGTGGATTTTCTGGTCACGCTGCTTGACATCATGACTACTTATGGACCGGGGATGCTGGTGCTCGGCATGGTGTTCAACCCCCGAGGGGCCATCTTCGAGATGGGCCGAGGGTTCTCGCCCATCCTGCCGTGGCGCAGCGATGCCCGAGCCGAGATCGCCGCCGAGAATGCCCAAAAGCGCGAGCCGGAGATCGGCGAACTGGGCATAGAGCGGCCGTTCACCCCCGAAGAGGTGATCGCCATCGACCGGCGGCTGGGGATCTTGGACGAAGTGGTACCGAAGGAGGGCTATGGCGCTGCTCGAAGCTGAGCAGGTGGTCATGCGCTTCGGCGGCGTGGTGGCCCTCGACAACGCCTCGGTGGACGTCGACCCCGGTGAGGTGACCGGCCTCATTGGCCCCAACGGCGCGGGCAAGACCACCCTGTTCAATGTGGTCACCGGCCTGTTGCCCCCCACCAGTGGCACAGTGAAGTTCGACGGGGTCGACATCACCCGGGCCGGCGTGTCCCGGCGGTCGCAAATGGGCATCGCCCGCACCTTCCAGAAACTGGAGGCGTTCAACACGCTGAGCGCGTTCGACAACGTTCGGGTGGCGGTGGAGAAGAACCACCGCGCCAAGTGGAAGCACCAACGGGTCAACGACGTGGCCCACGAGATGCTGGGCAAGGTGGGCCTTGACGATGTAGCCGATGTAACGGTGGGCACCCTTCCTACCGGCAGCGCACGGTTGGTGGAGTTGGCCCGGGCGTTGGCCTGTCGGCCCCGGGTGCTGCTTTTGGACGAGCCGTCGTCTGGGCTGAACGAAGAGGAGACCTCTTCCATCGGCCAACTGCTGCTGGAACTGGTGGCCGACAAAGAGAACGATCTCGCGGTGTTGCTGGTAGAGCACGATATGAGCTTTGTGATGGGGGTCTGCGCCCGCATCCATGTGCTGGACTTCGGCAAGATCATCGCGGTGGGCACCCCCTTCGAGGTCCAGGGCAACGAGGCCGTGCGGGCCGCCTACCTGGGCGGCGACGAATTTCGAGGGGCCTATGCGGGGATGGACGAATGAGCACAGAGTCGGCAACCCCGCTGCTTGAGCTGGTCGGCATCCGGGCCGGCTACGGCACCATCGACGTCCTCCACGGCGTGGACCTCCGGGTCATGCCGGGCCAGGTGTATGCCCTATTGGGTCCCAATGGGGCGGGCAAGACCACCACCTTGGGGGTGGCCAGTGGCCAGATCCATCCCCACGCCGGTTCGGTACTGCTCGACGGCCACGAAGTGAACGGCGTGTCTCCCGACCGGCTGGCCCGGGCCGGGGTGTGTCTGATTCCCGAGGGCCGGGGGATCTTCCCCAACCTCTCTGTGGCCGAGAACCTGCGGATGTCCACCTATGCCGGTGTGTCCTACAAGCAGGTGCAGGAGCGGGCCTTCGCCCAATTCCCCCGCCTCCAGGAGCGCCGCAATCAGATGGCGGGCACGCTGTCGGGTGGGGAGCAGCAGATGCTGGCCATGTCTCGGGCGCTGTCCACCGACCCGGCCATCTTGATGCTCGACGAGCTGTCCATGGGACTGGCCCCCATCATTGTGGAGGAGCTCTACGAGCAGGTGGCCTCTCTGGCCGAGGCCGGACTGTCCATCCTTATCGTCGAGCAGTTTGCCCAAGCGGTGCTGGGAGTGGCCAATGAGGCCGCCATCATGCTCCATGGCCGTATCCAGCGCACTGGGCCGCCGGCAGAGATCGCCGAAGAATTGACCGCCGCCTATCTAGGCATGTCTTGAGGAGACACCATGAGTGACACAACCGACGCCGCGGGCGACAGCAGCCGTCTTGAGGAATTCCACCAAGAGGTGGGCAAGCTCCGGGCTTCCGGCGGACGGGCCAACCCCGACCGGTGGGTGTTCCGCATCGGATTGATAATCACCATCGTTGGACTGGCCTTCACCCTGGTGTCGTTCATCATGACCGGTGGCGCTTCGAACGCGGTCAACCATCTCGACTTGGTGGTCTCCGCCATATTCGGCCTCAGCCTCACGTTCATCGGCTTGGTGATGATCGCGGTCAGCTCCTTTAAGCGTTTCATGCGCTATTGGCTGGTCCGCCTTGTCTACGAATACCGCGAGCAGACCGACCGGGTGGTGGGCAGCTAGCCACCGACACTTTCCGGCTCAAAGTTCGTCGAGTTGGGCCTTCAGACAGTCGCTGGAGGGGTTCTCCAGCCAGAACGGGTTGTCGGCGGGCATCTCGCCCCGCAGCACTGTGCGGTTCATCACTCGGACCACGATG
>JAPPKI010000170.1 GCA_028820035.1 bacterium
CGGCGTCGGCCCTCATCGTGCTGCTGCGGATTGCCGCCGCGGCCAAGTGGCTTGCTGCGGCGCTGGCGCTGCTGGCGCTCATCGCCGCGGGCACAAGCGAGCTCCTCGCCCGGCGCCGACGCCGATAGCCAAGGCTCAGCGAGCCCTCAATCGACAACGCCCAGGCCCTGGGACAGTTTGAGTTCGAGCGGATAGGCGACGCGGCCGGGGGCAGGTTGGACACAGTCGCCGGACAGTGTCTGAAAAACCGCTGGCCAGGTTCCTGCGCTCCGGCCAGTTCGCACTCGCGTTTTCGCAGGCTGACACCAATCAGCGCGGCCCTATAGTTGGTCTAGCGATGAACTGCCCCTGAGGCGGGTCGGCTGGGCTGTCCTCACCCCAGCAGGCGATGGTGTTGTCGATGCTGATGGCGCAGGAATGGCTAGAACCGGCTGTGATGGCGGTGTATTGGCCTGGGGGCGGGTCGGCTTGCCCGTCGGAGTTGTATCCCCAGCTTCGCCCGGTCACCCCGCGCCCAATCGAGGTCTCCGCTCCTCGCGGCCTGGGCCAAGACCTGGTTGGCTTCGATAGCGGCGCGATTGGCGGTGTAGCCACACCCCGCCAGCCGAGCGGCCAGCAGCCCGCGTTCGGCCGTCGCGCCCCGGATGCAGGGGCTTGGCCATGGTGCCGAAGTTGGCCTTCAGTCCCGTTGCGCCGCTGGCGGCCGGCCGCAGGGAGCGCATCCGGCGTAGAATCGCGTCACTCGGCCGAGGCCGCGAGGCGATAGGGTGACGATCGCCGTCGGTGAGGATGGCGCGACCATCTTCATCTGGATCGACCGGCGTGTGGCGCAGCCGCCTTATGATTTCGACGCCCAGCATTTGCTTGTTTCGACGCGCCTGACCAAAAGATATCGAAAACCGGCTTTGGTTTTGGCCACTCCGTGTGGGGGGCAGTAGGTCAACGCTTCCTCACATTTGCTTGGCGGGTTCAATTGTGGGCTGGCCGAGCCGCGCGTCTATTGGAGGCAGCAACCTACGCTCGCGACTACACCCTGTAGCGCCCAAACGGGGGGCGCACGATCGGCGACACCTATCACCCGCCGCTGGGTGAAGCCTGACGCCGCCTTGCGTTGATCGCCTCGGTGGGCATGAAGCACGCCACAACCGTCCCCGCATCAGCGGACTGGTGTTTGCGTTGCTTGTTGCTATTGGGATCATCTGACATTATATTGATGTCAAGCAACTCGAACGACTTCCAGATGACCAAGGAGTCCGCATGAGCCAAATCACCGCCCGGGTTCCCGATGAGCTTGTTGATGCGCTGGATGCGGCCGCCGAGGACTTGAAGCGCAGCCGGGCTGACATCATTCGCCAGGCTTTGGAGCGCTATTTGGAGGACTATGACGATCTCGAGGTGGCCGTTGAGCGCCTTCGAGACCCAGCCGACCCGGTGCTCGATTGGGACCAGGTCAGACATGAGCTGCTCAGTTCGGATTGATCGCCGCGCGATTCAAGAACGCCTGATGGCACACAAGCCGTAGTCGATGGCCGCTTACTCAGTTCGGATCAAGCGCAGCGCGTCCCGAGACATGGCTCAGATTGCTCACCGGGATCGCGAGCGGATTGTGTACGCAATCGACCGCCTCGCCGAGCAACCGCACGCGGGCTACGCGTTGAAGGGAGATTTGAGGGGCCTTCGCCGCATACGCGTCGGCGACTACAGGGTGGTGTACGAAGTGCTCAACAATGAACTGGTGGTCCTCGTTGTTCGAGTCGCCCATCGCCGGGAGGCCTATCGCCGCCGGTAAAGCCGCATTGCCCGTAGACATCGAGGTGCCTGAGCAGTCGAGGAAGAAGCTCGAACGGGATGGGCAGGTATGGCTGAGGTGGTGACCGGACCCCGTTTTTTGGTCCACTTGCTATGAGAGTTTTGGTTGGTTGTTGTTTGCCCATTGGTCCGCGTATTCGGCTGGGGTGAGCATGCCGAGCGCGGAGTGGGGGCGGTAGGCGTTGTAGTCGTTTCTCCAGTCGGCGACAAGTACTTGTGCTTTGAGGAGGCAGTCGAACTGCTCGATGGACAAGGGATCTCGCTCCCCCAGCTTTAGTTGGACTGCTTCTCTGGTGCTGTGCTGCCCCAAGTCTCCCTATTCGATGGCGACCTCGTCGCCGCTGATGGCGGCATCAGTACCGAGCTGCCCGACATCCGGTAGCCCATAGCCGAGGCCCTTGCCTGAGGGTCCGCGTCCGTCGCCCAAGGCTGGGTCAACCGTGCCCAGAATCGTCGCGCAATAGAAGTGGCGCGACCCCAACGGTTGGCTCACCTGCTGCGAGAGTCCATTATCCGGTGTTGCGGAAAAGAGGACCACGATCGCGGCTGGGCGAAGGCATATGACCGGGCCGATCGTGCGCAGGCTCAAAGAGTCCGTCGGCTTCAAGGCGAGGGACGGGCCTGTCACCCGTCACCTTCACTGCGATGGCGCGGTGGGCCTTCGGGCGCAGCATCCAGGAAGGCACGACACACAGAGGAACCAGGGGTCGCTGGGAATGGTCTGATGTCTATACGGCGGGGTGGTCGCCAGTGGCGCGTGGCCGTGAGGCGAGCCATGCGTCGATCTCCGACGCATACCAACGCACGGCCCGCCTGCCGACTCGGATCGGCTTGGGGAACAGCCCATCGCTCATAAGCCGGTAGATCGAGCTGGTGGACAGACGGCAGAGCGCCTCCACCTGAGGACAGGTCAGAGGAGACTTACGGCAGCGAATGGCCGGAGATCCCGGGCACCGTCCTCTCCGATATGGAGATCGACCTGACCGTTGCCGCGCTCACCGAGAAGACCTCGTTTGTGGATGCCTCTGCCGTCCATATCATCGTCAACCAGTCGATGGCGCACCTCGCCTCGCTGCTAGACGGCGTCAAGCTCGGTGTCGAGCGATTTCGCCCCAACGTTGTGATCGACGCCCACGACGACATCGGTTCGGGGGAGTTTGCCGATCTGGCCTGGAAAGACCTCGATGTCAAGATTGGCGAGGTGGAGCTCCGGATCGGAGACGCCACCCCCCGCTGCGTGATGACTACTGTGGCCCAACCGGGCTACGAGCAGGCCAGGAGCGTGCTGCAAGTGCTGGCCGCTACCGCCCGCAAGGAATTCGACTACGGAGCCTTCGCCTGCTTCGGCACCAACGCCGAAGTCACCGCGGCGGGCACCATCAGCGTCGGCGACACACTCACCATTTCCGACTGATCATCCTGTCGACAGTCGAGGAGTCAGCTGAGGGCTGGTGTGCTGTTGGGTGCGAGCGCAACGTCTACGGCACGACGGTCTGCGAGATTGATGGCGGCGACGCAGCGGGTTAGCACGCTGGTGAACGCTTCTCGCTCAGCCGCGGTGGCGTCGGGGTGCCGCTGGGCGAAATCGGCGAGCCCGTGCAGCAGCAGCACCGCGGTGAGCTCCAGCCGGTGCCCGAGGTCGGGCATCACCGTGTCGTCCACCAGATCGACAAGGGCTTGAGCCACGCGCCGAATGCCGGGTCTCGGCTCGTAGGCGGCCTCGCCGCCGCCCGCTCCCGCCAGCACGTCTCGCATCAGGTCGGAGTCGCTGGGAAGCCTTGCCGTGCTCACGAGCTGAGCCCGAATCCTGATGTAGTGGCGCCCCGACTCGTTGTCGAGAAGGGAGGCGAGGGGCCGAACAAGAATCTCAACGAGCTCGTCGAGTCCCGGCTGCTCGCCGAGTTCATCGAACATCTCGGCTCGTCGAGCATCGAGGCGGGCCTGATGCGGATCCATGATCGCCTGAAGGAGCCCGGCTTTGTTGCCGAAGTGGTATTGCACGGCCGAGCTGTTGCGCTGGCCGGCGGCCTTCACCACGTCGCGCACCGTTACTGCGTCAACACCTCGCTCGGCGAAAAGGCGCTCGGCGACGGCAATGAGCGCCTCGCGCGCAGGCTCGGGCGAACGGGGCATCAGTCGAGAGGATAACCAGCTGTCATCGACACCTCGCCCGCCGCTGGGCGCTGCGGCTCATGCCCGCGGCCTTATGAGTCGAGTCCGGAGTAGAACTGGAGCGCCCACTCTCGCCCGACGCGGATGTTTCGCTCAACGGCGGTCACCAGCGGCTTGGGTTCGTAGCGCTTGTTCTCCCAGATGACGATGTCCTGGCTGATCCCGTCGAGGAAATTGGCGGCGAGGCCTTTTAGGGCCGCATCTCCCAATGAGTTCGGCATGGTGAACCACCACCTCATCCTCACGTTCTCCTCGTCGGTCGGCAGGAGCGATTGGCCGATGCGTACCGTGTCGCCAACCGAGATGAGGGTGCAGCCGAGGCCGAAGTTCTCGATCGTGAAGTTGCCATTGGAGTTGTGTCGGTAAGTCCCGTCGACGACCATGTCGGTGCTGGGCAGCGGGGTCGCGCCGTGCACATATTTGAAGTGCTGAACGTCGAATTCACCCTCGGCGAACTCTTGGGCGATGGTGGCCACTTCGACTTCGTATGTCTCGTAGGGCTGCCAGTCCGGGTCCTCGAACTCCGGAATGTGGGGCACGTCATAAAACGGCTCGCCGCCCTCGAGATGATG
Source organism: bacterium (assembly GCA_028820035.1). Classification (GTDB taxonomy): domain Bacteria; phylum Actinomycetota; class Acidimicrobiia; order Acidimicrobiales; family Bin134; genus Poriferisocius. Next base: position 4,554 of record JAPPKI010000170.1, read on the forward strand.
CCACGCCCAGATCATGTGGCTGCTCTCGATGATCGGATAGGTGCGAATCCTGGCCTTGGCCGGGATCGCCTTGTCCTCCACGTAAGGGATGTCGATGCAGCGGCCGCCGCCGTCGAAGTGCCAACCATGGAACGGGCACCGCATACCGTCGCCATCGACCCTGCCGCCCACCCCGATGTGGGCCCCCAGATGGGGGCAGTAAGCGTCCATGAGCCGGGCCTCGCCGCTTTCGGCGCGGAAGAGGACGAGGTCTTTGCCGAAGGCGTAGAGGTTCTTGTGCTCACCCGGCGCGAGCTCGCGGGACTCATCGACCACGAACCAACCGTTGGGGATCGGAAACGGATAGCGCTTCTCGCCGACGCCTTCACGGCGGATCTGAACCCGTCGGCTCAAGTCGTGCACCGATGCCGGGTCGGACCGCATCGGCCCGACCTCGAACACCGCATCTTCCATGCCAGGCCGGGCCCCGTTGCCGGGCTCGTTTGTGGTAGTGCTCATCGGTCGACCTCCTGGAGGCCTGGCATTGGGTTCCGCCGGACCTGTCCCTTGTCTCGACTGTTGCTAATGTAGCAAGATTACTAAAGAGTTGGCTATCGCGGACGGAGCTGATGAGCATCACCGATGACCAGCCGGTGCAGCCCTTGCCGGAATTGGACGAGATCCGGCATCGGTACCGCGAGGAGCGCGACAAGCGCCTGAGA
>JAPPKI010000365.1 GCA_028820035.1 bacterium
GTCCTCTTCCGCTCCGACACCCTCCACGAGGCCGATAGCGACGACCTGGCCCGGCTCGGCTTGGCGTGCGTGGTCGATTTCCGCAGCGAGGCGGAGGTGGAGCGCCGTCCCGACCGACTCAATGGCCTCGCCGTGCGCTGGGTGAATCTGCCCATCGACAACCCCCGAAGCCCAACTGCCCTTTTCGGGGACAGGCAAGACCAACAGGATGTGTCCGAGCTCCGGGCGGAGATCATCCATCACTGGCTCAACCAGGACTTCGACGCGGTGCTCAAACTCATTGACGAGCTGGGCCTCGACATCCCAGCCGACCGGGAAGAGCGTTATGTGAGCTTTGCCACCGATTTCGCTCCGGTGTTCGCTGGGTTCTTCGCCGAGTTGGTGGCGATTGCGGGCCAGCCCTTGCTCTTTCACTGTGAGGGGGGGAAGGATCGCACAGGAGCGGCCGCTGCCATGCTGCTCGGCGTTCTGGGCGTGGACCGCGACACAGTGGTTGCGGACTACCTGGCCACCAACACTGTGGTGGCCGACGAACTGGAAGAACAGCGTCGGCTGGCTCCCGAATCACTTTGGCCGATTATGGACGCCCACGAATCGCACATAGAGGCGTTCCTAAACCACATCGACAACGAGCTCGGCGGCATGGACTCCTACGCCCGCTCGCACCTCCACCTCACCGACGAGAACGTCGTCCAGCTCAGATCGACTTATCTCCGTTCCCCGTAGTCGGCTCCCATTAGCCGGTTGGGAGGCGCTTCAGTGCGTTTCCCTCCGATGGCGGTGGGCAGTGAGTTGAGCAGCCAGCTCGACGGGGGGCGTCTTGTTGGCGAGGGCTTCGTGCACCAGATCTTGCTGTGACGGAGGAGTCAGCCCGCCGATGGGCACGTCGCGGTCGAGGTTGGTGGGAAAGGCATAGCCCTCGGCGCTAGCCGCCACCGCGCAGGCGATCACCGTGGGATCAAGTCCTTCTTCTTGGCGGCGCAGCAGCACGGGGTAGATGGCGTTGACGATGCGCTCCCGATCCACCGCCTCGGTGGCCCGACCCATGGCCGAGGAGATCTGGAGTAGGTTGGCCATCCGCCGCACATCGGAAGTGCGGTTGTGGCCCCCGGCGTGGAACACGGCCGGGCTGAAGAACACCAAATCGCCCTTGTCCAGCTCGATCTGCACATGGTGCTCGGCGAAGTACTCGATCAACTCGGGGCGCCGCCACGCCAAATAGCCGAACTCGTACTTGTGGGAGTGAGGCAACAGCATGGTGGCCCCCGTTTCCGGCGGCATGTAGCAGTGGGCTATGCCCCCTTGCAGGGTCAGAAGCGGCGACAGGCGGTGGGCGTGAATCGGATAGCGCTCGGCCACATCGTCGGTCATGAACCCCACGTGGTAGTCCCGATGGGGCATCTGAGCCGCGCCGCCGGGGTTGATGGCGTTCACCTGGGCAGTGATCTGGTAGCCGGGGCCGAGCCAGGCCAGCGAGGCCAGATCGATCATGTCGCTCCCGTGATACTCGACGAAGATCTCAGGGTCGGCCACGGCCAGCTTCTCCAGCGCGTTCCACAGCCGGTCGTTGGCCCCCGGCTCGGCGTAGTGGTCTCCCCCGCCGGTTCCGGCCTCTCGCTCGTCGGCGATGAGCTGCTCGAACACCTCAGTGGCCCTATCGACTACCGCAGGCTCGATAGCCCCGGTGATCACGATCACCCCCGGACCGTCGTGCAGCGCCCTGGTCAACTCGTTGCGGACGGCGGCGGCCTGGTCCAGATCGCGCAGACCTCCCCGCAGTTCCTCGGTGCGGTACACCAAGGCCCGATCCGCCACCGCGTCGGCCAGGGGATAGTCGGGCAAGGCGACTTCAACCTCCACGATGGAGCGCAAATCGTCGAGGTCGAACCCCTCTCGGCTCGTGACCGCAGCCTCGCCCGCGGGACCTTGGCGAGCTCCAAGAGGTGTGGTGGTCATTGCAGTGAAAACCTCGTATCCGTTTTCTGGCAACGCTACTTCCGCTCTGTTAGCGTCGCCTCAGACACCATCTCATCACAACGAGCAGTGATTTTGCAGGGGGATGTTATGAATCGCACAAGGTGGCGCAATCTCGTATTCGTCCTGATCGCGGTATTTTCGCTGGTCGCAGCATCGTGCAGCAGTTCGGAGGATCCCGACGCCGCTCCGGCTGCCGAACCGGCGCCCACCAGCGCACCGGCCCCGGCGGATGAGCCCGCGGATGAGCCTGAGCCTGCCGAAGAGCCGGCCCCCGAACCGGCGGATGAGCCCGCCGACGCCCCCGAACCCGCCGACGAACCGGCGGATGAGCCCGCCGATGAACCAGCCCCCGAACCCGAGCCGACGGAAGCTCCCACCCCGATCCCGGTGCCCGAAGGATCCACGGTGGGCATCACCGACGACACCATCAAGGTCGCCATCTTGCGCAGCGATAGCAAGTCCCTCGAAGAGGCGGGCATCCTCCCCGACACCGGAGACATACCTCGCAACTACGAGGTTTTTGCCGAGCAGGTCAACGCCCGAGGAGGCGCGGGCGGGCGCAACATCGAGATCGTGTTCCACGCCTATCCGCCAGGGGCGTCGGCCACCGACCAGCAGGCCGCCTGCATTGCTGCCACCGAGGACGACCAGGTGGCCATCGTCCACTTCGTGGGTGGGGTGACGGCCGAGACTGTGCTGTGCGCCACCGAGGGCCACGAGCGGATCGCCTACATGCTGTCGGGCATCCTGCCCCAGGAAATATACGACCGCTCCAACGGGCGGCTGTTCTCCCAGGCCATGACCACCGAGCGGCTGGTCGGAGCCTGGCCAACCATTGCCGACGGGCAGGGCTTGCTCGAGGGCCGCACGCTCGGACTGATGCGGGGCGATATCGGCGAGCATGAGGTGGCCGCGGGCGTGCTCAGGGCAGCACTGGCCGATGCCGGATACGAACTGGCCGACGAAGTAGCCCTGCCCTGCCAAGGCACCACCTGTTCTCAGGTAGACATCGGCTTGGAGCGCATGCAGGCCGCCGACGTGGACACCTTGTTCTCCCTCGTACCTCCCTCGCCGTTCGGGATTGCCGTGTACCTCGGGGCTCAGGATGACTACAGGCCGCAGTGGCTGGTCAGCGACATTGAAAACCTGGTGTTTGCCTCGGTAGCCCAAGCGGTGTTTCAGCGGAACCCCGACCCCACCGTCTTCTACGGCTTGTACGGTCTGAGCTACGGACTCGACCGGCTAAGCCCCGACGAGCACACCATCGAGTGCAATGCTGTATTCACCGAGGTCACCGGCATCTCATACGACCCTGAGGAAAACGAAGACGCGTGGAGCGCGGTAGGCAGCACCTGCCTGTTCATCAAGAACCTGGAGGCGGCGGCCAACTGGTCTCAGGAGACTTACGGCACCGTGAACCAGACCACGCTCATCCAGGGCTTCGAGTCGCTCACCGACTACCGACTCGGCGACATCACCGGCTCATGGAGTCCCACCAAGCACGACGCCCCCGACGCGGTCACGCTCAAGGAGTACCGAGCCGACTGCGCCTGCTGGGTCGAGATCGACGGCGCTCGGATGATGCTCGATCAATAGGCCAACTCCGCTAACCAGACAGCGTTCGTGGCCCATCTGAAGGGATGACCGAATCCCCACGGTCGGAGGCCCCGGCGGACTTGGTCGCCAGGGTTTTCGACGAAGAGGAGCGCCGCCAACAAGAGATCGCCGCTGCGGAGGCCGCCCAGCGCGGCCCGGAGGGCAGCTTCGACGCCGAACAGCTCACGCTGCGCCAAGGCCTGCGCCGGGGCGGGAAGGGGCTGATCGGGTTCATCGGCCTGCTCGGCTTCGTGGAAACGCTGGAGACGTCGGCGTTCGCGGTGATCGCCCCCGACATCCAGAAGTCGCTCGACGTGTCCGACGGCACCATCGGCGCCATCGGGGGTGCCTTCGGGATCCTGTTCCTGCTGGGCTCCATCCCGCTGAGCTCGCTGGCCGACCGCATGCCCCGCAAGCTGGTGGTGGGGGCGGCGATGTCGCTGTGGTCGGTAGTGGTGATGGTGACCAGCGCCATTTCCAATGCGTTCTTGCTGTTCATTGCCCGCATGGGCGCCGGACTCGGGCAGTCGTACTACATCCCGGTGGCCGGGCCGATGCTGATGGACGGCTACCCGATCGGGGCCCGGGCCAAGGTCTTCGCCCTGAACGGCTGGTTCCAGATGGCCGGCCAAGCGCTGGGCCCGCTGGTGGCGGGATTGGTCGTGCTGATCGCCACCGGCGACGAGGGTTGGCGGTGGGTGTTCCTCACCATGGGAGTCATGGGCATTCCCTTGGCCATCAGCGCCTTCTTTGTGCGCGAGCCCCGACGGGGCAGCCACGAGATGCAGGCTGTGCTCGGAGCGGAGCTGGAGGAGTCCGAAGACGAACTGCCCATCTCGCTGTCGGTGGCGTTCGAGCGGCTCAAGAAGATCAAGTCGTTCTACTACTACCTCACCGGCATGGCGGCCATCGGCTTCGCCATCTTCACCACCATCATCTTCATCAACCTCCATCTCGAGGAGCACTTCGAGCTGAGCGCTTTCGAGCGGGGCATCTTCGGGTCGCTCACCGTGCTGCCCGGCTTCGTGGGCGCCGCGGTGTCGGGCAAGCGGGCCGACGCACTGTTCAAAGAGCACCCCTCGCGGGCCATGGTCTTCATCGGCGTTCTCGTGGTCACTTTCGGTGCCATCCAGGTGGTGGGGATATGGATGCCCACGGTGTTGCTGCTCGGGATTTTCCTGGGCGTCTCCAACGCCTTCGCCCGGGCCGCCTTCGCCATCCTGCCCGGGGTGATCGCCTCGGTCATCCCCTACCGGCTGCGGTCCCGGGGCACCGCACTAGTGGGCATCTACATGTTCTTGTTCGGGGCGTTTCTGGGCGCGGTGATCACCGGGATGCTCAGCGATGTTCACGGCGAGCAGACCGCGCTCACCGTTGTGATCCTGCCCGCCACCCTGGTGGGGGGATCGCTCATGGCCTATGGCTCCCGGTTCATCGAGGGCGACATCGCATTGGTCATCGAGGAATTGCAGGAGGAGCAAGACGAGGCCGAGCGCCTGAAGGCCGCCGATGCCGCCGACATCCCCGTGCTCCAAGTGCGCAACCTGGACTTTTCCTACGGCAAGGTGCAGGTGCTGTTCGACATCGGCTTCGAGGTGCGCCAAGGGGAGTCGCTGGCCCTTCTGGGCACCAACGGCGCCGGCAAGTCCACGGTGCTGAGGGTGGTGAGCGGACTGGG
>JAPPKI010000246.1 GCA_028820035.1 bacterium
GGGGGGGGGGGGGGCCGGGGGGGGGGGGCCTTCCCCCCCCCCGGCCCCCCCCCGGGCAGCGCCGCCCGGACGTGGCCGACCGACTGCACTCGGGTCGCTGAGAGCCACCGGCAGCCGCCGCGGTCACCGCCTACTCTTGCGCCATGGCTGAACGCATCAAGACATTCCTGCCCGAAGAGCAGATGCCCACCCAGTGGTACAACGTGATCCCGGACCTGCCGGCGCCGCCCCCGCCGCCGCTGCACCCGGCCACGATGGAGCCGATCGGCCCCGACGCCCTGGCCCCGCTGTTCCCGATGGCCCTCATCCTCCAGGAGGTCAGCGGCGACAGCCACATCGACATCCCCGACCCGATCCAGCAGGTGTACCGGCTGTGGCGCCCCACGCCGCTGATCCGCGCTCGCAGGCTGGAGGAGGCCCTCGGAACCCCGGCGCGCATCTACTTCAAGTACGAGGGCGTCAGCCCCGTCGGGTCGCACAAGCCGAACACGGCGGTCCCCCAGGCGTTCTACAACGCCGAGTCGGGCATCACCAAGATCACCACCGAAACCGGCGCCGGGCAGTGGGGTGCCGCCCTGGCGTTCGCCTGCCAGATGTTCGGCCTGGAGTGCGAGGTGTGGCAGGTGCGCGCCTCCTACGACCAGAAGCCCTACCGGCGCTCGATGATGGAGACCTACGGCGCAACCGTGCATCCCAGCCCGTCAACGGTGACCGACACCGGCCGCAAGCTGCTGGAGGCCGAGCCCGACAATCCCGGCAGCCTCGGCATCGCCATCAGCGAGGCGATCGAGGTGGCCGCCCAGGATCCCCAGGCCCACTATTCCCTGGGCAGCGTCCTGAACCACGTGCTGCTGCACCAGACGGTGATCGGCGAGGAGGCTCTGCTGCAGCTCGCCGAACTGGGCGAGACGCCGGATCTCATCGTGGGTTGCACCGGCGGCGGGTCCAACTTCGCCGGGCTGTCGTTCCCATTCCTGCGCGAGAAGCTGGCCGGCAACATGGCGCCGGTCATCCGCTGCGTCGAGCCGGCGGCCTGCCCGTCGTTCACCAAGGGCGTGTACACCTACGACTTCGGCGACATGGCCGGCTTCACCCCCCTCATCAAGATGTACACCCTGGGGCACTCCTTCGTGCCGGCGCCCATCCACGCCGGCGGTCTGCGCTACCACGGAATGTCGCCGCTGCTCTCGCACATCTACGACCTGGGCCTCCTGGAGGCCGAGGCCAAGGCCCAGTCGGAGTGCTTCGAGGCGGGCACGCTGTTCGCCCGCTGCGAGGGCATCATCCCCGCGCCCGAGCCCACGCACGCGCTGGCCTCGGCGGTGGCCGAAGCCCGCCGCTGTGCCGAGACGGGCGAGGAGAAGGTGATCCTCACGGCGCTGTGCGGCCACGGCCTGCTGGACCTGTCGGCCTACGACTCCTACCTGTCGGGTGAACTGCAGGATTACAGCTATCCCGCGGAGGCCATCGAGGCCGCCATGGCGGGTATCCCGAATCCGGCCGGCTGAGGCCGCCCGAGCCGTTGCCGGGACCCCGTTCCTAGCCGCCGTCGCGCGCCCACCGCTCGGTAGGCTCTGGCCCTGTGTCGGACTTCCTGCGCAGCTACCTGACGGTCGGTTTCTTCGCCGTCCTGGCGGTGCTGATGGTGGCCCTCATGCTGGGTCTGGGCGCCGTGCTGCGCCCCGACCGGCCGCAGAAGCAGAAGTACGTCACCTACGAGAGCGGCGTGGACCCCGTCGGGGAGGGCTGGTCGCAGAGCACGCTGCGGTACTACCTGTTCGCCCTGCTCTTCGTGATGTTCGACGTGGAGGCCGTGTTCATCTTCCCGTGGGCCACCCGCCTGGAGGTCTACGGGGTCTTCGGGCTCGTCGAGATGGCGATCTTCATCTTCATCCTGGCGCTGGGCCTGTTCTATGCCTGGCGCAAACGAGTCCTGCGATGGGTCTGACCAGCCGGCGCGCCGGCGCGCCGCGCCCCGCGGGAGGTCCAGCCGGAGGTCACCGGTAGATGGGCCTCGTCGAGAGCGGCAAGATGCCCGCGCCCCTCACCAAGCTGCTGAACATCGGCCGCAAGTACTCGCTCTGGATGTACCAGTGGGGTCTGGCCTGCTGCGCCATCGAGATGGGCGCGGTGATCGGCTCGCCCCGCTACGACGTGATGCGCCTCGGGGTGATCCCGTTTCCCGCCAGCCCCCGGCAGGCCGACCTAGTGGTTATCTCGGGGACAGTCACCGACAAGATGGTGCCCTCGATTCTCCGCCTCTACCAGCAGATGCCCGACCCGAAGTACGTCATATCCATGGGCTCGTGCGCCAACTGCGGAGGCCCGTACTGGGACTCCTACTCAGTGACCAAAGGCGTAGACCAGATCATTCCAGTGGATGTCTATGTGCCCGGTTGCCCCCCCCGGCCCGAGGCTCTGCTGGAAGGCATCGTGCTGCTTCAAGAGCGCATCATGAACGAGGACCCGGCCGCGCGGTGGCGAGGTGACCCAATTGTCGTCGACTGACACCGACGCAACGACGGACGCAGGGGCCGAGGCCGACGAGCTCCGGGAAGCTTGGGCCGCCCGGCTGGCCGACGCGCTGGGCGACGGCTACGCGGAACACCACATCATCCCGGGCGGCGACCTGTGGGTGCGGGTGACCCGCGACTCGTGGACCGATGCGGCCACGGCCGCCCGCGACCAGCTCGGCTGCCAATTCTTCGATTGGCTGTCGGCCATCGACTGGCTGCCTTCCCCCTACGGGCGGGATATGGACGCCCAAGAGGACAACCCCGAACCCAAGGCAGCCGACCCCATGGAACAGGGCCACGCCGGGGGCCAGACCCGGTTCCAGATGGTGGTCCGCCTGTATTCCATCACCGAGCACATGGGCGTCACCATCAAGGCCGACCTGCCCAAAGACGATCTGAGCATCGACACCCTGATCCAGGTATACGCCGGTGCCGACTGGCACGAGCGGGAGGCCTGGGAGATGTTCGGGATCCACTTCAACAGCCATCCCGACCTCCGCCACATCTATCTGCCCGGCGAGTTCGAGGGGAATCCCCTCCGCAAAGACTTTCCGCTGCTGGCCCGGCGAGTGAAGCCCTGGCCCGGCATCGTGGATGTGGAGTTGTTCCCCGGCGAGGAAGGCCCGTGACCGCGGTAGGCGCCGACCAGCGCCAGCAGATGGCCTATGTCGCCACCCAGGCGGCCGACGCCCGGCTGAACGTGGAGATCGAGACCGAGGGCATGACCCTCAACATCGGCCCCCAGCACCCGGCCACCCACGGCACGCTGCGGCTGGTGGCCCGACTCGACGGCGAGCAGGTGGTGGAAGCCGAGCCCATCATGGGCTACATGCACCGGGGCTACGAGAAGCTGGCCGAAGTGCGGACTTACCCCCAGGTCACCACCCTCATCAACCGCATCGACTGGCTGGGAAGCTTCGCCAACGAAGTGCCGTTCATCCTGGCCGCCGAGAAGCTGATGGAAGTGGAGGCCCCGCCTCGGGCCCAGTGGATCCGCACCGCGCTGTTCGAGCTGAGCCGAATCGCCAACATCACCCTGTTCTTGGGCGACATGGCGGTGCAGCTCGGCGCCCTCACCCCGGTGTTCATGGCCTTCCGCGACCGCGAGTTCGTGCTGAACCAGATCGAAGCGGCCACCGGCGGGCGCTTCCACCCCAACTTCGACCGCATCGGCGGCCTAAAAGACGACCTGCCCCAGGGTTGGATCGACGACACCAAGCAGGCCATGGAGAAGATGCGCGACTTCTGCGACGAGTTCGAGGAGCTGGTGCTGGGCAATGAGATCTTCCAGGCCCGCAGCCGGGGCATCGGCATCGTGCCAGCCGAAGTGGGCCTGGCCTACGGGCTCTCGGGCGCCAACATCCGGGCCAGCGGGGTGGATTGGGACCTGCGCCGCGACGGCCATGAGGCCTTGGCCTACGACCAGGTGGATTGGAAGGTTTGGACCCACCCCGACGGCGACTCCTTCGCCCGCTACTGGGTGAGGCTCCAGGAGACCCGAGAGGCCACCCACATCGTGGATCAGCTCTTGGACGGGCTGCCATCGGGCCCGATCATGGCCAAGGTGCCCCGCATCATCAAGGTGCCCGCCGGTGAGGCCTACGCCGCCACCGAGAACCCGCTGGGGGAGATGGGCTACTACGTGGTGAGCAAGGGTGACTTGGTGCCGTTCCGGGTCAAGATCCGCTCGGCCAGCTTCTCCAACATCTCCATCACCCCGTGGCTGCTCAAGGGCGTGTATGTGCCCGACATCATCACCATCTTGGCCAGCTTGTACTTCATCCTGGGAGACATCGACCGATGAGTACCCCGGCAAACATCATCACCATTCTGGCCAGCTTGTATTTCATCCTGGGAGACATCGACCGATGACGGCGGCAACGGTGATGTCGGGCCTGCTGGCCGTGGAGGTGCCCTACTGGGCGTCGGCCATCATCAAAGTGGGCGTCATCGCCTTAGTGGTACCCACTGCTGCGCTGGTGCTGGGCTATGTGTTCCTGCTGAAGATGATGAGCTTTATGCAGAGCCGGCTGGGTCCCATGGAGGCCGGCCCCTACGGCACCTTGCAACTGTTGGCCGACGGGCTGAAGTTCATCCAGAAAGAGGACATCATCCCGGCCAAGGCCGACCGGACGGTGTTCGCCCTGGCCCCACTGGTGGTGCTGGTCTCCACTTTCTTGATCTACGTGGTGATCCCCACCGGCCCCGACGCAGTGGTGGCGCAACTGGATGTAGGCATCTTCTACGCCCTGGCGGTGTCGTCGCTATCGGTTGTGGGCATCTTGATGGCCGGATGGGCTTCGGCCAACAAATACGCCCTCATGGGGGGCTTGCGGGCTGCCGGCCAGCTCATCGCCTACGAGCTGCCGCTGGTGCTGGCGGTGATGGGCGTGGTTATCCAGGCCGGCACCCTGGATCTGCAAAAGATCGTCACTGCCCAGGCCAACGGGGAGATTTTTGGCTGGGGCGGCATCGGCAACCCGTTCATCCTCACCCAGTTCGTGGGCTTCTTCATCTTCCTGGTGGCGGTGCAGGCCGAAACCACCCAGCCGCCGTTCGACATGCCGGTGGCTGAGTCGGAGATCGTGGGCGGCTACCAAGTGGAATACACCGGCTTCCGATTCCTCTTCTTCTTCATGGGCGACTTCGGCCATGCCTTTGCCTTTGCTGAGCTGGCACCATTTCTGTTCCTGGGCGGCAGGTCCCTGACATGG
>JAPPKI010000291.1 GCA_028820035.1 bacterium
CTCGTCCACCAGAAGCACCAGCAGGTGTACCTCGGGGTTGTTCAGCTCGATCGAGCGGGCGATCTCCTTCATGATCGTGGTCTTGCCCGCTTTAGGGGGCGACACGATCAGACCGCGTTGGCCCTTGCCGATAGGCGACAGGAGATCGATGATGCGGCAGGTCATGTTGGCCGGATCGTCGTCGCGCTCGAGCCGGAGCTTCTCATCGGGGAACAGCGGGGTGAGATCCTCGAACTTGGGGCGCTGCTTGACCGACTCGGGGGGCAGCGTGTTGACGGTGTCGATGTGCAAGAGGGCCGGGTTCTTCTCATTGCGGGTGGCCGGACGGCAGCCGCCGGCGATGAAGTCGCCCTTGCGGAGCCCGAACTGGCGGACCTGTTTCACCGATACGTAGGCATCTTCCTTGCTGGGCTGGAAGCCCTTGATCCGCAAGAAGCCGTAGCCGTCGTCCCTCAGGTCGAGATACCCGGAGATGGCAATGGGATCGCCCTCCCAAGGCTCATCGGGCCGGTCGCGGTCGTTGCGGCCCCGGCGCCGGCGCCGGCGATTGCCGATCTCGGGCTGGTCGTCCTGGCGGGAGCGATCCTGGCGATCCCCGTCTCGGCGATCACCGCCCTGGCGGGAGCGATCCTGGCGATCCCCGTCTCGGCGATCACCGCCCTGGCGAGAGCGATCCTGACGATCCCCGTCTCGGCGGGAGCGATCCTGGTCGCCACGATCATCGCGTTCCCGGTCGGAGCGGCTGTCGTCGGTCTTCTCTTCCTCGTCGGTCTTCTCTTCCTCGCCGTCTTCCTCGGCCGGTGCATCTTGCCGGGCCTCTGCTTCTTCGCTTTGCTGGACCTCGGCCGTCTCAGCCTCGGGAGCGGCCTCCTGGCTCTGCCCCTCTTCTACTTTGGATTCCTCGGCTGAATCTGCCTGGGCGGGCGCGGCCCCGTTCCCGGCAGGATCAGCTGCGGCCTGGCCGTCGCCGTCGGCACCGATTCCGGCAAGCTCGAGGATCATGTCCACGATGTCGGCCTTGCGGGCCTTGGCGTCGGGGCGACCACCCATGGCTTTTGCGATGATCTGAAGCTGCGCCCGGTCTTTTCGCTGAAGTTTCGACCGAGAGAGCTCAGTGGTCTCTACGCTCACATTTCTCCCTTGAGGTGCCACGACTGGAGGGCACTCGTTTCTCCCTTGAAGCGCCACAACTGTGGGAGCACTTCGTATTGTTCGACACGCCATCCGCGAGTGCGGACGACATGAATTAAGCAGCCATAAACCACCGGGACGCTGACAAAAAGGAATGTCGAAATCGACCGAGTGGTCAGAAGGCTTCCCGCAGGACTGCCAGCCAAACCGCAGTCCCAACTCCCGGCAGAATACCGCACTGCACTCCTACTGGCAACATTCCGGCCTTTTTTGGCTGCTACGAAAGCAGTTTCGACATGAGTTGGTGGCCGGGAACCACTTCGGCGGAGGCCGCGCCCCGTTCGGTGTAGACCCCGCCGGGGCCATCCACCTCCGAATCCACCAGCAGGTAGGGAACCGGGTCGTCTATATGGCTGCGCGTGGTTAGCGGCGTGGCGTGGTCGGGCAGTAGCAGCAGCCGCCAGGGGGCCATGTGGTCGAGTCCATCCACCAGTCCCGCCAGGATGCGCTGATCCCAGTTCTCCAGGCATCTGACCTTTTCCACCACGTTGCCCTCGTGCCCAGCCTCGTCGCTGGCCTCCACATGGATCGCGTACAGGTCGGCGCCGCCGGCCAATCCGGCCAGAGCCGCGTCCCGCTTGCCCTCGTAATTGGTGTCGTACCAGGCAGTTGCTCCGGGCACGTCGGCCACCGTCATGCCGGTGAGCGCTCCGATCCCGCGCACCAGGTCGACTGCGCTGACCATCCCGGCCTCCACCCCGTGCATCTCCCGGAAAGAGGGCATCTCCGGCTGGAAGCCCTGTCCCCAGAGCCAGATCCGGTTGGCCTTCAACCCAAATCGGGGCACCACCGACCGGGAGGCCTCCTCCAGCGCGGCCAGCTTGGGACCGGCCGGACCCTGGGGGCCAACCACCGGCTGATCGGAGAGCTCATGGGGCGGGGTACACACCGCGTCGGCCCATTCGGCCGGAGCGATCATGGTGTGGCGGTACTGCACCCCGGCGTGGAAGCTGACCTCGCCCCCCAGCTCCGCGTCCAACGCGGCGATGACCTCGGCGGCCTGATCAGAGTCGGGGTGCCCTCCGGAGAAGTCGGCCATGATGCCGTCGTAGGTCACCGTGACCAGATTGCAGCGGTAAGCCACCTGATCGGGGGTGAGGGTGAGCCCCAGCGCGGCGGCCTCGATTGGCGAGCGTCCCGTGTGGTACCGGGCGGGGTCGTAACCGAAGATGGACATGTTTCCCACGTCGCTGCCCGGCGGCATTCCCGGGGGGATTACCTGGGCCAAGCCCACCTGTCCGCGGGCAGCCAGAGCATCGAGTACCGGGGTGTTGGCCGCCTCCAAAGGCGTGGCCCCATCCAGTTCGGGCACTGGCAAATCAGAGCACCCGTCGGGTATGCACACCACGTACTTCACGATGAATGACTCTCTTGCTCTGTCCGATAGCACCGCAGGCTGGCTACACACACCACGTACTTCACGATGCCCGATTCTGCCAGATCACCTTGAGCCTGCTGCTATCCGGAGCCTTGACCCGAGCATCGGGCAACGTGGCCTTTGACCGCTGCCAGGTCGTTGGGCAGACGCTGGCATCGCTCAGGCCGGTCAGCCAGCTCGGCCAGTGCCGGCGGCAATGGCGGGCGGATCCCGATGGCCGCCTCCACCGCGTCGCCGAACTTGGCCGGGTGAGCGGTGGCCAGCACCACCATGGGCCCATCGGAGTCTTGCTTGGAGCGTTGGGCGGCGGCCAGTCCCACCGCCGTATGGGGGTCGATGATCATGCCGGTGTCCCGGTAGAGCTCGGCAATGGTGGAGGTGGTTTCGTCTTCGTCCACTCGGACTCCCGACCAGCTCCGGTTCAGCTCGGAAGAGATACGGGCGTCGATGCGCAATTTGCCGGTGGCCCGGAAGTCTTCCAGCATCTCAGCGGTGCGGATGCCGTCACGGTCTTGAAGTTCGAATAGCAGCCGCTCAAGGTTGGACGACACCTGGATGTCCATGCTTGGCGACATAGTCGGGAGTACCTCGGAAATGGCCATAGAGCCGGTGGTGAAAAACTGGGTCAGGATGTCGTTGCGGTTGCTGGCCACCACAAACCGATGGACGGGCAAGCCCATTTGGCGGGCGACATGGCCAGCCAGCACGTTTCCGAAGTTGCCGGTGGGCACTGAGAACGACACTTGTTCCAAGCCGTACCGGGTAACGGCGGCCACGTAGTACACGGTTTGGGCCATGACCCGGGCCCAGTTGATGGAGTTGGCGGCCGACAGCCGGTGTTCGGCCCGGAAGTCGGCGTCGGCAAACATGGCCTTCACCAGGTCTTGGCAGTCGTCGAACGTTCCCTCGATGGCCACGCAGTGGACGTTGGCGCTGTCCACGGTGGTCATTTGCCGTCGCTGGACCTCCGAGATCCGACCATGGGGGTGCAAGAAAACGATCTCGATGTTCTCCCGATCTCGCACCGCCTCGATGGCCGCCGAACCGGTATCGCCCGAAGTGGCCCCAACGATGGTCACCCGCTCGCCCCGCCGGGCCAACTCCTCGTCGAACAGGTGCCCCACGAGCTGGAGGGCGATGTCCTTGAAAGCCAGCGTCGGGCCGTGGAACAGCTCCATGAGCCACAGTCCGTCGCCCAACTCCACCATCGGCACAACTTCGGGATGGTCGAACCCGGCGTAGGCATTCCTCACCATCTCGTCGAACCGGCCACGGGGATAGGCCCCGTCCACGAACGGCCACATCACCTCGGAAGCCAGGTCGGCATAGTCACCCCGGCCAGGGCTTCCACTCAGCGCTTCGAGCGACAGCGCGGGCCACCGGTCGGGCACATAGAGCCCCCCATCGGCGGCCAGCCCGGCCAACAAGACGTCGCCGAAGTCCAAATGGGGAGCTTGTCCCCTAGTGCTGATGTATTTGACGCTCACGATCCTGGTCCGCGCCGAAGGACCGGGACCCGCCCCCGGGTGCTGATGTACTTCACTGGCTGATCACTCGCAGCAACGCAGGCACGCCCCGCACCGCATCCAGCTCCCGCAGATCTCCAAGCGTGGCTTGCACATCACGTTCGGTGGCCTCGTGGGTGATGAACACCAGCCGGGCCTGGTTGCCCAATCCCTCTTGCTCCATGGATCGGATGCTCACCCCGTGGCGCCCGAACACCCCTGCCACCGCGGCCAGCACGCCCGGCCGGTCGAGCACCTCCATGTTTATGTAGTACTCCGACTCCAGATCGTCGATGGGGCAGATCACCGCCTCTCCCAAGGTGCCGATCGGTGTCCACGTTTCCCGGCACCGGTTGCCGGCCGCGTCGATGAGATCGCCCAGCACCGCGCTGGCGGTGGGCCGCCCGCCGGCGCCCCGGCCATACAGCATCAGCTCTCCCACCGCGTCGCCCTCCACGAACACCGCATTGAAGGAGTCCCGCACCGAGGCCAGCGGATGATCGACCGGCACCATCGCCGGGTGTACCCGCACAGCCAACTCCGGCTTGCCGTCCACATCGCCCACCCGCTCGGCAATGGCCAGCAGCTTGACCACGTACCCCAGCCGCCGGGCGTGGGCGATGTCGGCGGCGCCGATGCCGGAGATGCCCTCCCGGTTCACGCTTCCGGCCAGCACCCGGGCGCCGAATGCCACCGTGGCGATGATGGATGCCTTGGATGCAGCATCAAACCCCTCCACATCGGCGGTGGGATCGCGCTCGGCAAACCCCAGCGACTGAGCGTCGGCCAAGGCGTCGTGATAGCTGGTGCCGTGCTCGGTCATCTGGCTCAAGATGTAGTTGGTGGTTCCGTTGACTATGCCCATCACCCGGCGGACCGGCTCGGCGGCCAAGGACTCCCGCAAAGGCCGGATGAGGGGGATTCCTCCGCCGACCGCGGCCTCGAACAAGAGGTCCACTCCGGCAGCATCGGCCGCGGCATACAGCTCTGCGCCATAGTTGGCCAGCAGCTCTTTGTTGCCGGTGACCACCGGCTTGCCCAGCTTCAGCGCGGCAGACACTAGCTCGCGGGCTGGCTCGATTCCCCCGATCAGCTCCACCACCACATCCACTTCGGGATCGTTCACCACTGAGGCGGCGTCGGTGGTCAGCAC
>JAPPKI010000549.1 GCA_028820035.1 bacterium
AGCAGCTCGGGCCGTTCGACCTGGTGATGATGGGGCGCAACTCGGTTGACTCCGACACCGGCCAAGTGCCCCCGCAGTTGGCCGAGCTGCTGGGTTTGCCGTTCGCCACCGGGGTCCGCCATTTCTCCCTCCACGGCGACCGCCTCGAGCTGCGGCTGGAACACGACGACGAGTGGGTGGATGTGGCGGTGGAACTTCCCGCGGTGGTGTCATGTGCCGAGCGCTTGTGCGACCCGTGCAAGATCAAAGACCCCGAGGCCTGGGCCACCGCAGACGGCTCGCTGATCCAGAAGGTGTCCGCTGCCGACCTGGGTCCCGGTCCCTGGGGCCAAGAGGCCAGCCCCACCTCGGTCGGTCCGGTTCAGATGATTGACGTGGAACGCCGCCGCCAGATGATGACCGGCACGCTGGACGAGCAGATCGAACAGGCCGTGGCGATATTGGCCGAGAAGGGAGCGCTGGCCACCGGCTCTATGCCCGAGCCGGACGTGGTTGCCGGGTGCTCTGGGGCCGGATCAGGCGCCCCCGCCATAGCCGTGCTGGTGGAACCGGGCCGGGAGCGGGTCACCCGGGAGCTGCTGGGAGCGGCCGCCGAGTTGGCCGCGGAAATGGGCGGTCAAGTTGCCGCCCTCGGTCCCGGCCTGGACGATCCCGACGAGGATCTGGGCCCATGGGGGGCCGATGAGCAGATCGACATCGCTGGCAGTGACGGTGCCTCATTGCTGGTCGAAGAAGACCTGGCGTCGGCCATGTCGGCCTGGGCCGCCGAGACCCAGCCGTGGGCCGTGCTGGCACCGGGCACTGCTTGGGGCCGGGAGGTGGCCTCCCGGATGGCCGCGTCGCTGGGGGCGGGCCTCACCGGCGACGCTGTGGGATTGAAGGTGGACGACCACGGGAAGTTGATCGCCATGAAACCGGCTTTCGGGGGGTGGCTGGTGGCTGAGATCCTCTGCTCGTCTCCGATCCAGATGGCCACGGTGCGCCCGGGGGTGTTGCCCTTCCCCCGGCCCAACCCCGACCGACCATCGGCCGGCCGGTCGTCGCTGGACTCTCCGGGCCGCAGCCGTCTCGAAGTTATCCGGCGCTATCGGGACGACGACAGCGATGAACTGGCCAACGCCTCGCTGGTGATCGGCGTGGGCCAGGGAGTGGATCCGACCGACTATCCCAAGCTGGAGAAGCACCAAGCCGCCATCGGCGCCGCCCTGTGCGCCACCCGCAAGGTCACCGACTACGGCTGGATGCCCCGGGCCCGCCAGGTGGGCATCACCGGCCACAGCATCAGCCCCCACCTCTACTTCGCCATCGGGATGAGCGGGAAGTTCAACCACACCGTGGGGGTTCGCAACGCCGGAACGGTGGTGGGTATCAACCCCGATCCTGACGCTCCCTTGTGGGAGATCGTGGACATCGGTTTCGTGGGCGACTGGGCCGAGGTGTTCGACGCTCTGATCCCCCGTCTGGCCGAAGCCCAGGCGGGCTAGCCGTCGACTTTCCGATGGGCGCTGACCAAGATACGCCCGCACACTCGCCTAGCTGGTTCGCCCGGTCCGTAGCCCTGGCCAAGCAGTCCGTGTCGTGCTGGCGGGAGGGAGAGGGCGGCACCGGGGCGGCGGAGATCGCCTTCTGGTCGGCGGTGTCGCTGTTCCCGGCCGCAGTGGCCGCCGCCGCCATAGCCACCACAGTTCGAGCGGTATCCGACCGGATCGCCGACCGTTTCAACGAGTGGCTGGCCGACGCCGGACAGACCGCTCTCAGCGATGTGGACAGCACCATCGGCGAGGAGTTCGCCGATGTTGTCTCCGCTCCCCCGGCAGCCACGTCCATCGCCGCGGTAGTGGCGGTGTGGGGCACCATGCGGGCCGCCGCCGCGGCCTGCCGGGCAGTGCGACGGGTGCGGGGCGCGCCCCGCCGGTCTTGGTGGATGGAGCGATTCACCGGGTTCTGGCTCTTGGTGGGCGCGCTTCCCCTCATCGCCGGCCCCACCGCCATTGCGGTCTGGGTCGACCCTCGGCTGGCCCCGGTGGTCGGCTTTGTTTCAGCGGTGGCCGTGTTTTCCCTAGTGCAGAAGATGTCCTGCCCCGACCAGCCCTGGCGCCATCACCTGATCGGCGGGCTGGTGTCGGCTGTCTGGTTCTCCCTCATATCGGCCATTGCCGCCGTAGCGGTCAACTGGACCGTGGGCGGAACCGCCATAACCGTGGCCACCGCCGGAACCCTGGCCGCCCTGAGCTGGCTATGGGCCGCCGCCTGCGGGGTCACCGCCGGCGCCGCCGTCGCCGGCGCCCTAGACCAGCGCCACGCCTAATTCCCGCCCAGGTAAGGAACCGGTCGGTCTGGTTCGCTCCTGTCAGGCAATTCGAGATCGAGACCGCTCGGCATGTTCTCGACAAGCCACCGTCCCATGTGGTCGCGCTCCTGTCGCTGGACGAAATCCGCCGGAGTAGCACCCGTGGCGGCGACAAGTCGTGGCGGAACGATGGGGAAGCAAGAATCAGGGGTTCCGGCTGCGGCCCAAACTGTCTCGTAGGCCAGCAAGTCCTCGTCTATCCATGTAGGGAGTGGAGCAAGATGGCCGAACGGCGGGGTTCCTCCGATGGCGAATCCGGTAGCAGTCCGCACCGCGTCTGGATCGGCCAGGCTGATCTCCTCACCTTCCAACTCGCCCAGGCGATCAATGTCCACCTGATTGGCCCCCGAAGTCAGCGCCAGCACCAGCTTGGTTGGAGTGGCGAAAATCAGCGACTTCACAATCTGCCCCACATCACATCCCACCGCAGCCGCAGCATCGGCCGCAGTCCGAGTGCCTGCCGGGTACCGCACTGGCTCCACCGGCACCCCCAACTCCACTGCCGCGGTCCGAAACCGCTCAAACTCATCTCTCACTAAACGACCCCCTACTGACCGTTCCTCGCCCTGACGTCCATCGTCGCACGACCCCGACACGATGCACTGCTATCCCGCAACTCCTTTCCCAGCACTCTTCCTCTCAATTACCTTCCTCATCGCCTTATGGTGCCCCTCATCCTCCGCGTGAATCAACGCCATTATGTCCCCCATCACCTGCCTGCCCTCTGCAAGAGCCGACATACTGTGATCAGACTCACCAACAAAATCACCATGAGAGTGCCCATGCACAAATTTCACAATTCGTCCAACCTGCACCTCGCTAAGATTGACGGATCCAAGCTGATTCGGTAAGTCGCCCGTGGCACCCGGCTTTCGAAACGCCAAGAACATTTCCAACAATCTCCGTGCCACATTTGCAAGACTGTAGTATTCTGCCAATCCGATTTCACTACTGCCCTTAGATGCCTGATAAATCTGAGCAAACAGGAAATGGTACTCCGACTCGTAGTTTTCCAATAGCGGATCTAATGTTTGCAATACCGCGGTCCGTTCCTCGCCTTGGTATTCCCAATCCAACATATACAAACCAGACGGTCTCATTTCGCTCATGTGATCTCTCTCCCATTCGTCATTCATCTTAGTCAACCATCTCTTGGAGAGCCGAAATAGAGTGAAGTTATGTGTAAGAACGAACAACTGAGCTGCCTTCTTTGTGCGTTCCTTGATAAAGGCAAAAGCAAGATACAGTGCATTTGAATCAAGGCTCGATACGGGATCGTCCAACACCACAACACCGCGCTCCAAAGCGAATCTCTCGTCTTCTAGACTCTTCAGGAAGTACAAAAGTGCAATTGCCGATCTCTCTCCTTCACTCAAATGTTCGGCGGGCAAGCCATTTCTTACAATTCTGTAACCATATTCAAGAATCTCCAATTGTATGGCACCATGACCAAGATAAGTCGTCAAATCTTTGTTTAATTCTTCTGCTGGTGTTCGATGTTCGGAAATTTGTCGCTCCAAGTTCAAGATATTGTTTTCAATTTCAGAATTAGCCACCTCAAGCTCATCAATTGCCTTGTTACACGAGGCCAACTCTGTTTGATACTTCACAAAAGCTGGATACGCTTCAAACACGGAATTCATTTCTAACGTTTGCCTTGCCATGGCCACCTGTTGTGAAAACTCCTGGGTAATCTCATTGTGCTCTTGAATTACCACATTCAGATTAGAAATAGTCTTTGCATCGATTGCAGGATAATCCGCAGAGATATGTTGAGCTTCAAATGGGCGCTTGAGTTTAGCTTCAAGATGAGACATTAAGGATATCGTCCATGCCTGCACAACCTCAATCATCGTATTGAATGAGTTCTCTGCTTCTTCATACTTGTTCACCAAGTGGTCGTAGAACTGTGCTGAGTTAGGAAGAGCCACATTTCCAATCTCATCTTTCAGCAGTTTAAGCGATTCAAGCTGGATTGCAATCTCTTTCATTAATCTTTCATAGGCATCGTTGAAATGACGCTCAAGTCGCTCTTGCCTATCCGAAGGGATAGATTGATCGCAATAGAGACAACTGTCCGACTCATGCTTTTGGTGAAGCATAAGCCCTTCACGCACCCAGTTTCCTACTTCATGGTCTTCCTCAAGATCTGCAAGCGTTTCTGTTACAACACTCGTACCCAGTGTTTTTGCGACACTTTCTCTTAGTCCTGCAAAATCTGGCAACGTATATTCGACATAATCTATTCGCAATTTTTGGGATTCCCTTGCCTGCTTGATATGTCGATCTTGTAGTTCTTGATCAATTTGCCATTCAGCTGGATCTCCCAAGGCATGCAGTTCTTGAACTCGATTGCGATAATTTGTCTTGTCATAATTGTTATATATGCTACTTTCCGGCGACCTCAACAGGCTTTTGATTTGACTTGCCTTATCTCGGCAATGCTTATCCAATTCGCCATTCAGGTTCTTGAGCGCGTCTTTTTTTCGTTTCAACTCTTCTTGTCCTGATGCCAGTTGCTGTTTCAACTCCTCGATTCGATTCTTTATATCTATACTGTCTTTTCCTAATACCAAAATGGGTGATATGTCACTGCCTAGAGTGGCAGTCACGTTTTCCTTGACATAGTCGACATTGAATACACGAACTTGTACGACACCTCCTGCATCGTTCAAATTAGGATACGTCACCCCCTGTATCTTTATCCTTGCGTTTTTAAATTCCTCTTGGGGTTCTCCATACTCCAATATCCTCAATAATCTGCTAAGTGTCGTTTTTCCGGACCCATTCCAACCGAATATGAGGTTATATGGCTCTACGCGACGAAGCTGGGTCGTCGGGTTCGGATTTTTGTGACGGGTTGAT
>JAPPKI010000038.1 GCA_028820035.1 bacterium
AACGCTCCCACGTGCTCCATGAGGTTGATGCCCACGCCGGGGAGGTCGACCACAGAGCGGATGCCCACCGCCTCCAGGTCCCGTACCGGGCCGATGCCCGAGCGCAAGAGCAATGCGGGGGAGTTGAGCGCTCCCGCGCACACCACGATGTGGCGGCCCCGAGCCTGCTCCAGGCTGCTGTCGCGAGGCGAATAGGCCACCGCAGTGGCCCGGTCCCGCTCGATCACGATGTGGTGGGCGTAGGCCCCACCGATGATGTGGAGGTTGGGCCTCCCGTCGGCCGGGCGGAGGTAGGCCATGGCGGTGGACACCCGCACTTTCTCCGAAGGGTCCGGGAGCGAGGATCCTGGCAGCTGGGAACGCAGCCAGTTGTCGTTTCCGTCCACCACGTTTTGGGGTGATGGGCCGATGCCTTCGGACACACCGTCGTTGTGGTCGTCTACCCAGGCCAGCCCGTTGTCTTCGGCGGCGGTCAGGAGCTGCTGCTGAGGGGCGACCAGATCATCTTTAGCCGCCCGCCGGATGGGGATGGGGCCGCCTATTCCGTGGAGGTCGCCGCCGAACTGGTCGTCTTCCAGTCGCCGGAAGCAGGGGGCCATGGCCTCCCAACTCCAGTTGGGGCTGGCCCAGGCGTCGTAGTCGCTGGGCATCCCCCGCAGTGCCACTCCGCCGTTAACCGAAGACCCTCCACCCAGGGTTCGGCCCTGAGGGTAGGGGGCAGTGGCGTCTCCGGAGGTGCGGGCCTGAAAGCCCCAGTCTCGCCCAGTGTGGGAGAAGTCCACCGCGCCTAGCTGGTCGGCCTCAGGATCGGGTTCGACAGGCCCGGCTTCTAGCAGCAACACCGTGGTGTCCGAGTTCTCCGTCAGGCGGGCGGCCAACACCGCGCCGGTGGAGCCCCCGCCGACGATCACGAAGTCGTAGATCATGCGCGGCGACCGCCCCTAATTGATCGAAGGGCAGGTGAAAGGTTGCTGCCAGTGGCCATCAGTCCTCGAATGGCAGGTGGAGCATCTTGATGGCGTTGCCCCGCATGATCTTGTAGATCACCTCGTCGGACAGCCCTTCGCACAGCTTCTCGGCCACCTCTTTGGTGTGGGGCCAGGTGCTGTCGGAGTGGGGGTAGTCGGTTTCGAAGGTCACGTTGTCCACCCCGATGGCATCGAGGTTGGCCAGTCCGAAGCGGTCGTCGAAGAAGCACCCGTACACATGGTCGGCGAAGTAGCTGCTGGGGGGCTCTGGGATCACCCCCCACACCCGGTTCCACCCCCGGTTGTGCTCCCACACCACGTCGGCCCGCTCCAAGACGTAGGGAATCCAGCCGATCTGGCCCTCGCTATAGGCGATCTTGATGTCGGGATAGCGGATGAATGCCCCGGAGAACAGCCAGTCGGCCAGCGACCCCATGGCGTTGTTGAATGTGAGTGTAGAGGGCACCGCCGGCGGGGCATCTGGGGAGGTGGACGGCATGCGCGACCCCGAGCCGATGTGCATGCACAGCACGGTGGCGGTCTCCTCGCACGCGGCAAACAGCGGCTCCCAGTGCCCATCGGCGTCGTGGATGGACGGCAGCCCCAGGTTGGTGGGCAGCTCGGTGAAGGCCACCGCATGGGCACCCCGAGCGGCATTGCGGCGTACTTCGGCGGCGGCCAGGTGGGGGTCCCACAGAGGCATGAGAGGCAGCGGGATGAGCCGGCTGCCGGTGCCGGCGCACCATTCCTCGATCATCCAGTCGTTGTAGGCCTGCACGCACAGCAGGGCCAGCTCCTTGTCGGCCGCCTCCATAAACGTCTGGCCGCAGAAGCGGGGGAACATCGGGAAGCACATGGCGGCCTCCACGTGGTTGAGTTCCATGTCGTCGAGGCGGGCTTGCTGCTGCCAGCAGCCGGGGCGCATGTCCTCGTAGCTGATGGGCCGGGCGTCCACCTCCTCTTTGGGGTACCCGGATGCGGCGCTCAGCCGGGTGACGGCACGCTTGAGATCCTCGTAGAGCCAGAAATCCACTACCCGCTCCACATCGCTATCCACCCAAACTGGCTCGTGGTCGATGATTATCAGGTCTTTGCGGACGGTCTCCCGCACCACTCGGGGCCCGACATCCTGGTATTTCCGGGGCAGACGGTCGGTCCACACCGTGGGTGGCTCCACCACGTGGTCGTCCACCGAGATGATCTTGGGGATCTCAGGCATGGGCTGAGCGTACTCTGCGACCGGAAGGCGACGGCTCGCTGGGGGCCATGTCAGCGGCCTGGCCTAGTCTTGCCCCATGCTAGATCTGATCATCAAGGGCGGCTCGGTGGTGGATGGCACCGGATCGCCGGGGTTCGCCGCCGACGTAGGCATCAGCGGGGGGAAGATCACCGCAGTCGGCGAAGTTGGCGAAGCCGCGGCGCAGGTCATCGATGCCGATGGACTGGTGGTGGCGCCGGGGTTCATCGACGCCCATACCCACTACGACGCCCAGCTTTTCTGGGATCCGCTGGCCTCTCCCTCCAACGAGCACGGGGTGACCACGGTGCTGGGCGGCAACTGCGGCTTCACGCTGGCCCCGCTCAAGGCCGACGACGCCGATTACATCCGCCGGATGATGGCCAAGGTGGAGGGGATGCCCCTGCCTGCGCTGGAGCAAGGCTTACCGTGGAGCTGGTCGAGTTTCGCCGAGTACCTGGATGCATTGGAAGGGCGAATCGGAGTCAACGCCGGGTTCCTGGTGGGCCACTCGGCGCTGCGCCGCTTTGTGATGGGGGCCGAGGGCACCGGGAACGCGGCTTCTGCTGAGCAGGTGGCGGAGATGGTGCGGCTGTTGCACGAGGCGCTGGAGGCTGGCGGTCTGGGGTTCTCGTCGTCGCAGTCCACCACGCACTCCGACGGCAACAACGATCCCGTACCCTCCTACTTCGCCGACCGCGACGAGATGCTGGCCTTGTGCGACGCGGTGTCCGACCACCCCGGCACCTGGCTGGAGTTCATAATCACCGGCTGCAACGCGTTCTTCACCGACGAGGAAATCGACCTGATGACCCAGATGTCGGTGCGGGCCCAGCGGTCGCTCAACTGGAACGTCCTCTCCCACGCTTCCACGATGATGGACCGCACCCAACACCAGCTTCGGGCCTCGGATGTGGCTGCCGAGGCCGGCGGGCGCATTGTGGCCCTGTCGATGCCGTCGATCGGTGGGCTGAAGATGAGCTTCGGCAGCTATTGCGCGCTGTACCTGCTGCCCAACTGGGGTGATGTGCTGTACCTCGATCACGACGAGAAGAAGGCCAAGTTGGCCGATCCCGCCGTGCGGCAGTGGCTGGATGAGCAGGCCCGCAGCTCCGAGGGCCCGTTCCAGTTCATCTCCACCTGGGCCAACATGGAGATCGGCGACACCTACGCCCCGGAGAACGCCGGGCTCACCGGGCGCAAAGTGGGCGACATTGCCGCAGAACGAGGGGTTGACCCGTTCGACGCCTTGCTCGACATCGTGGTGGCCGACGATCTGCGCACCGCGCTGTGGCCGCTGTCGTCCGACGACATCGACGTGGCCTGGCAGCAGCGGGCCGATCTGTGGCAGGACCAGCGGGTGCTGGTGGGCGGCTCCGACGCCGGCGCCCACCTCGACCGCATGTGCGGCGCCCGCTTCCCCACCGAGATGCTGGCCCAGGCAGTGCGCGACCGGGGACTGTTGTCGATGGAAGAGTGCGTGCGGCTCTTGACCGACGAGCCCGCCCGCCTGTTCGGGCTAAAGGGCCGAGGCCGGGTGGCCGAGGGCTATTGCGCCGATCTGGTGGTGTTCAACCCTGACAGCGTGGCCTCCGGCCCCATCGTGGAGCGGACCGACCTCCCCGGCAGCTGCGAGCGCCTCTACGCCAGCGCCATCGGCGTGGAGCACGTGCTGGTCAACGGCACCGAGATCATCACCGCGGGCGAGCCCACTGGCGCCACCCCCGGCACCCTCCTCCGTTCCGGCCGCGATACCGAAACCGTCCTGCCGTAGATGGGTCCAAACTCTTGAGCATCTAGCGAAGGGAGTCCCTGCAACCTCTGCAGTTCCAAGATTCGTAATGCCCTGCCAAGTGAGGCAATAGTGGAGTGTTGAGCAGGTAAGGGATCTGTCAAAGGACATTCACCATAGGGCAGGCTCGCAAACTTCTATTCTGGGTACAACATGAAAATTAGCAAAATCAAGATCAAAAATTTTCGATGCCACAAGGACCTCGAACTTGATTTTGACGATCTGACAATTTTGGTGGGACCTAACGGTGCAGGTAAATCCGCAGTGATTTGCGCCTTGGATTGGTTCTTCACTGGCGAGAACATTTCGGAAGCCGATATTCACGGGAAGACACAGCAGAACAAGGACCATGCCGAAGAAGATCTACAGATAGAAGTATCAGTAGAATTCGTAGACTTGAGTTCGTCTGATCGGGAGATCTTAGGCAAATATGGAAAGAAGGAAACTGCGAACTTCACAAGAATGAGGACGCCCGACGGTGAAATCAAACTGTATGGCAATTCCTTGCACGGCCCGGGTTTTGCTAAAGTGAGAAATGCAGACAATGCAACCATCGCCCAGGAGGAATATAAGCATATAGCTGAACAAATTACTGACTTACCAAATTGGAAAAGCCACAAGGCAGCAAAGGCGGCATTGGATGAATGGGAGGCCAAATCCGAAAATAGGGGACACTTAGTAGAGGTGCAAGACGAAGACACTTCGCATCTGTATGGAATTGCTGGGAAATATGTTTTGGAAAAGTGTTTTCGGATGATATTTGTTCCCGCCGCTATGAATATTTCGGATGAAGTTGGGGAATCTAGCAAAGGCTCAATTCTCAATAGACTTGTAGGAGAAGTTGCTAAGATGGCAGTTGCAGAAGCGCGGGGTAGATGGCTGGAAGAGAATAAGGCTCAAATGGATGCGCTAGATACTTCCATTCGTAATATGGTGAGAGAGGCGACAACGGAACATGAGAAGGTAATCAATAGGCACCTGTCTAGACTAATTCGGGACGCAAGCGTCGTATTGAGAGGAGAATCACCAGATTGGAATATGCGTGGTGAAGCATCGATACAGACTGATATCTTGGTCAACGGGCAGCAGATTAGACTTGACCGCCAAGGACATGGAGTCCAGCGAGCAGCGGTAATTGCAATACTTCAAGCGCTAGTAGATCGGCAAGCTCTATCGGTGGTTGCAGCTGAGGGCAGTGTAGGCGGTTTGGGCTGA
>JAPPKI010000525.1 GCA_028820035.1 bacterium
GGGATTGCGCAACACGTCCCGGTATCGGGCGGTACTGGCCAGTATCGGGCTGGGCTATCGCACCGTTGGTGAGATCGCAGCCAAAATGGGCCAACGCGCTGACACGGCGTTGAAGCGAGTGGTCGATCAACTCGAGGACATGTCTTATCTGGTACGGGAGGTCAACTTTGGGGCCTCTCCCCAGCGGGGAATCCGCTACCGGCTGGCCGACCCCGCGGCCCGCTTCCACTACGGAATCGGATTGCCGACAGAATCAGCAGTAGCCGTCCTCGGCCCGGAAGCGGCATGGCGGATTCGAATTGAGCCAGAAATATTTCCCACCTACGTCGGCCAGCACGTATTCGAAGACGTGGCCCGCCAGGCCTGTCGACGCTGGGGGCCTCAGCGTGGGCTGCCTGCCGTTGCCGACTGGGGCAGGTGGTCTGGCCTCGACCGTTCACGCCGAGAGGTAGAGGTCGATCTGGCGGGACAGAGCCTCAACGGCGAGATGATCACCGGCTCGGTCAAGTTCCGCACCCGTCCCGCCGACGCAAAGACCTACCTAGACCACATAGCCACCCTAGAACGCCTGTCTGACAGCGGCCTCGGCTGGGCCCACGAGGCCTTAGCCCTCGAGTCCCCCTTCTGGTTCGTCTCCGCTGCTGGCTACGCCCCCTCTTTCCACGAGGTCGCCGACCCCGCTCGTGAAGTCATCTGCTGGACCATGGATGATCTGTATCCCTCATGATTGAAACCCTGTTCGGTTTGATCACCTCGGTGGGGTTTGCCTCGGGGCATCGGTTCGTGGTCGGGCATTGGGAGAGCAGCCCCATTGGGCCGTTCGCCGATGTGATGTGGGCAGACCCCGAAGGACACCGGGTGCTTGTGGCTTCACCGTCGGCCGCGGAATTCGTGACGTCGATCTATCCATTCGAGGATGTGCGCCCCTGGGAGGTTGGCGTCGAGACCAACGCTCATCACGCAGTCGTCACTGCGGGAGACCTCAGGTTGGCTTACTTGTTCAGCAAGTGGGCGGTGCTCTTTCCTCCTCGCCCCCGCTGGATCACCGCCACGGCCGAAAATTGGATTTCTCGGCTTCTTCTCGGCGTGCAGACACTTGGGATCAGTTCCACAGGAACCGTCGAATGGTACCGGGCCCGCTCCCTGCGCTGGATCACCTCAGCCTCGGCATCGCTCAATGGCACAGATCTCGGTCCGATGTCTCAAGTCGACCGTCCCTTGAGCTTCGGCTTCACCGATCCACCCCGGCGCCCCTCCCAGGTCAAGCTCCGCGTCGACCTCAAATCTTGACAGCGCAGGGGGTTTAGTCTCGCCTGATGGCGCAAGATGAAGAGATAGGATGCAGTTGGCTGTGAGTGCTTTGGGTCACCGAGGCGCAGCTTCGGGCCACTGAGGCGATCCAGCCACGATGAAGGCCCGCTCCGCGGGCTTTCATCGCGTAGGGGCAATGTGTCTAGCGAGCCACAACCCTGCTGTCCACAATTTCTGCCAGCACTAATGCGGTATCTGAGGGTCGAAGCGAAGCGGCAGAGAAGTTCTTGCGACGAATCAGCACAAGATGACCAGCAGTAGGGAGCGCTCCCAGCTAGCGGATGCTCTTGAGATCTAGCCTCACGCTCCATTTGCCCCTGCGTCCCGTTACTAAGCCATCGACTTCTACTCCGTTGAGGAGTCTGTCTCCGTAAGTCCTGTGCAAGTCCATCGTCTTGGCTCTAGGTACATGGCCGAGTATCCGGCGACGGTACTTGATGCTGATAGCGTTTTTGTCATGGCGATTGTGGGGTTGGGCTACAAAGTTCTGGCCCACTTCTCGCCTTTGCCATCCCCACTCGTCTATTGGCGCGCCTGCCATCAATCGGCTTAAGTTGTCTCGGTAGTACCATTCGCCAACAATGTCGTAGCTGTATCTGGCCCACTTCGATTCCGCTCCCTTCGGTGAAGGTCCGGTCACCGAAGTAAGTGCTCGCTGCCGTCCATGTTCGGGCACTGTTACCGAATTCTCCGGTGGTTCTGGGGATTCCCTCGCCGACCGGATGGCCTTGTTGATGGCCGCGTTGATCTTGGCACCGCGGCGTTTGAAGGGCAGTTCTTCGAAGATCTCCTCGAATAGTTGGGCCTGCGTGAGCAAGAGTTCGTCGGATTCGATCCATCGGGCTATCGAGACCAGCTCTTTATGTGAATAATCATCAATTGAGGCGTAGCGAGGTATACGGGGCTTGGGGAGTCGCGGTGGCGGAAGTGCCGTCGGTGTTGTCGAAATGCCCCAATCGGGTTTGCCATGGAGTTCATCCGATAATTCGACAGAAGGGGGCATGCCCCCACCGTCGATTTCGGCGACCGCCTTTTCGTATGCAGCTAGCACTCGCTCAACCTCAGTTCGGTGGTCGTTGAACCAGTTTGCTGACCAGATACGGCAGAATCGCCAACCAAGGCGCTCCAGATGCTCTTGGCGAAGCCGGTCGCGGTCCCGGGCGGTGGGGGAGGAGTGGTAGCTCGCGCCGTCAGCTTCTACTGCGAGAGCGAATTGGCCCGGAACGGTCGGATGCCTCACCGCAAAGTCGATTCGATAGCCCGAGCATCCGTACTGGGGTAGGACATCGAGGCCAGCTGCTCCAAGCTTGTCGAGAATGTCTAGCTCGAATGGGTTTAGTGGTGTCTGCTCATCAGCGCCGTCCAATTCGGTGCCGCCGGATTGCGCGAATTGCAGAAAGCCCCGAAGCATCTTGGCTCCAGTGGAGCGGGTCCTTTCAGGGTCCATGTCGGCGTAGTCGAATGACGACACAAGTGTCATGCGCTTGCGGGCTCTGGTGATAGCCACGTTCAGCCGTCGTTCGCCGCCCTCTTGGTTCAGTGGCCCGAATCTGTACTGCATGTTGCCGTTGGCGTTCTTGCCGTAACCGATGCTCAGGATGATGGCGTCACGCTCATCGCCCTGTACCCGCTCTAGGTTTTTCACGAAAGCCCGCTCCTCGTGCGACTCCTTGAAGAAGTCCTCGAGTTCTGAGCTGTTCTCCCCTTCGATCCGCCTTCGCAGTGCCTCTTCGATACGATTGGCGTGGTGTAATCCCATTGCAATCACCCCAAGACTCTCAGCTGGTCGCTGGTGAGCGTGATCGATCATTAGATCCACCACCCGAAGTACCTCGTCAGAGTTGCTCCCCTTCTCGGTGGCAATCCCCATCCGGTGCGGCACCAATTCCCAACTCAGGCATTTGTCAGAGTTGGCGCCGGGAAATGTGGTCAGGCTGCCGTGGTAGATCTCTTGATTGGAGTAGGCGATGAGCCGCTCATCTTGAGAGCGGTAGTGCCATGCGAGAGGGCGACGGGACAGCCGGGTATCCATGACGTCCAGGATCGACTCGTAGTCCGACATCGACTCCTCGTCCTCGTCGAGGTCGTCGTCTCCTCCAGAGCTGTCGAAAAACGTCGTCGGCGGAAGCTGGCGGGAGTCCCCTGCCACCATGGCCCGCCGCCCCCGCAGCAGGGCAGGAATGGCATCACAAGGCAACACCTGGCTGGCCTCGTCGAACACCACCAAATCGAACAGCGGTCGCGGCGGCAGAGTCTGAGCTACATCAAGGGGCGACATGGCCCAGCAGGGGCGAAGCGCGAGCAAACCTTCAGGTGCCTGCTCAAACATCCGGCGAAGCGGCAAGTGGCGCGTCTTCTTTTTTGCCTCTCTACGGATCAGCTGGTCTTGGTCTGGATTCTGATTGAGAGCGGAAATTGCATGCTCGGCGATGCGCCGGGCCACCCGGGCTGGGTTGCCCTGAATGTGTTGGGTGTCACCCTGTTGGAACTCTCTTACATAGCGGCTCTGCCGGCTTCCCTGGAACCCCGACAATCGGCCGTCTTCAAGCAGTATCTCTCGCTGTATCGACCTCAGCCAGGCGTCGTCGAAGGCGGTTTCCAGCAAATTGGCCGATAAGGTTCCATCTCCGACGCTGTCGATAAGCGGACCCGCGTGAACCCCTCTTAGACGCTGTTCCACTTCGACTAGTCGAGGCAGGCTGGACAGCGTGACCTGGTCATCCAGGAGCATCTTGGCAGTCAATAGCAAGTCAGCGGGAGCTTGGTTTGCCAGACGATGATTGGGCAGGAATCCATTGAGCTGCTTGAGCGTTCTGCCAGCGGTTCGGTAGCCGCTGCTGGAGAGCCATGCCCTAATTCTCGATCCCTTTCCTCGTAAAAGGGGAGAGAGAAGCTCAGGCGAATATCCGAGGAGGCGAGTGAGGAGCGCTTGAAGTGTGCGGACGTTCTCGCTAGTGGCCACTTGTGCGCCGGCCCACGGTGAGCGGCCCGACCGAAGCGGCTCGGACAGGTCGGCCCAATCCTTGAGATCGCGGCGTACTTTGAGGGCGGTGGCTTCATCCAATTCGGCCAGGGCCGGGGGTGAGAACTGGATAGGGGGCTGTGGCCTCTTGTCGCCGGGAGATTTGGGTTCTTTCAGCGACAGTAGCCTTGCTAACACCTCGAAGTACGAGACCCCCCACGGCTCGCGCTCTTGGTGCAACGCTTCGGAATAGCCTGTCAATTCGTCTCGGGCTTCCTGCAACTGCCGATGGAGGTCTTGCCGGTCGACTGGAGGGCTCTGGCTGATGTCAGTGATCGACTGATTGAACTGGCGGGCCAACTCCTTGCGGGAGGAGATGCCTCCGTGGAGGTCCATTACGAACCGGTCAAGTCCGACTCGGGTCAATCGTTTATTGACTGCTTCGATGGCCGCACGCTTTTCGGCCACGAAAAGCACGCTCTTACCCTCGGCCATCATGGTGGCTATGAGGTTGGAGATGGTCTGGCTCTTGCCAGTGCCCGGTGGACCCTGGAGCACAAACGACCCTTCGGCGACCGCCGCGTTTATGGCTGCGTTCTGCGACGAATCTGCGTCGAGAACCAAGTATTCGTTCTGGGGCGGGGTGCGGTCGGGCAGCGATGCCTTCACATCGCCGACATGGTGTGCTCGCAGCGAGCTGCCAGCCTCCTCGTCGCCTGCTATGGCCGCGATGAGATCGCTCTCGGCCAAAGCATCGAGGTTCTCATTGATGTCGTTGACCATCGGCATCTTCTTGTACATGAAGTTGCCCAGCACCACCCGCTCTTCGATGCCAAATGCGGGGACCCGCTCGGCCCGCTGGCTCAGATTGGCGAAGATGGCCTGCTCCTCCTCCTCGCTGATCTGCTCGCCGTCGCCGTAGGGGTCCATGAGA
>JAPPKI010000064.1 GCA_028820035.1 bacterium
CTTGGCCCGCTGCATGAGCACGTCGTTGAGCAGGCTGGATGCCCCCAGCCGGAACCGCTCAGGAGTCAGCCAACCCGAGCCCAGCGTCTCGCCCACGATCACCAGGTAATGCCAAGCCTGCTTGGCGGTGCGGATGCCCCCGGCCAGCTTGAGGCCCACGGCCCGCCCGGTTTGCTCGGCCATGTCCCGGATGGCCTCGGCCATGCACAGGGCGGTGGCGGGAGTGGCCGAGGTGCTGATCTTGCCGGTGGAGGTCTTGATGAAGTCGGCCCCGGCCACCATGGCCAGCATGGATGCCCGCCTGATTTGGTCGTAAGACCCCAGCTCCCCGGTCTCCAAGATCACCTTCAGGTGGGCTGATCCGCAGGCTTGCTTGGCCGCGGCAACCTCGTCGTAGGCCGTTTGGTACCGCCCCGACAGAAACGCCGAGCGGTTCAACACGATGTCCACCTCATCGGCCCCGGCAGCCACCGCCCACGGGACCTCCGCCAGTCGCGACTCCAAAGGCGCCAAACCGGCGGGAAATCCCCCGGCCACGCTGGCTACCGCCACCGGGCTGTCGGCCAGCGCCTCGGCAGCCACCGGCACCAACTCGGGATACACGCACACCGCAGCCACGGAGGGCACCGACCAGTCGGCCGCGTCGGGATGGCGGGCCCGGGTACACAGGGCCTCAACCCGCTCCGGCGTATCAGCACCCTCGAGGGTGGTCAGGTCCATCACCCGGATGGCCAAGTCGAGCGCCGCTGCTTTGGAGGATGTTTTGATCGACCGAGTACACAGCACGGCAGCCCGTTGCTCCAGCCCCACCGCGTCCACCGGGGTGATGCGCACCCCGGCCACGGCATCAGCGGCCCCTGCCGGGGTCTCCACGGCGAGCAGATCGGTCACTCGCCCAAGGATAGGGCGGGAGTTCGACAACCAGTCACCCGTGATGAATGCCTAAGGTGAGGCTATGGAGGTTTCGGTTGTCGATCACCCGCTGGCGCAGGCCCGCCTGACCGCCCTACGCGGGGCCGACACCCCCTCACCGGAGTTCCGGCGAGCCCTAGATGAGCTGAGCGGGCTGTTGGTCTACGAAGCCCTGCGGGATCTTCCTGCCGCCGTGGTCAGAGTGGACACGCCGCTGGCGCCGACATCTGGAGTCCGAATCGACGACCCCCCACTGCTGGTGCCGGTGCTGCGAGCAGGGCTGGGTATGCTCGAAGCCGCTCGCAAGCTGTTGCCGAAGGCGGCCGTGGGTTTTCTGGGCGTGCGCCGCAACGAGGAGACGTTCCAGCCCGAGCCCTATCTCAACACCGTGCCCGACGATCTCCGAGGTCAGGCCGTGCTGGTATTGGAGCCGATGCTGGCCACCGGAGGGTCGCTGGCCTACGTGTGCGGGCGGATGGCCGCCGCCGGCGCCGGACAGATCACCGCGGTGTGCGTGCTGGCCGCCCCTGAGGGGGTGAAGGCACTAGAAGCCGCCGCCCCCGGCGTCCGCCTGTTCACCGCGTCAGTCGACGAGGGGCTCAACGATCGGGCTTACATAGTGCCCGGCTTGGGAGACGCGGGCGACCGTCAGTTCGGAGAGCTCTGAGCGAACCCTACGGGGGAAGGATCAGCCGGGACCGCCGAGGTCGGTGTCGTAGGCGCTGTACACCACGTCGACCGCGTGGTGGTTGAGCTGGTCCACCCGGTGGACGATGTCGGCCATCGACCGTTCCAATGTTGAGTCGGGCTTATGGGTGTGCAGTCGGTGGATTTGCTCTTGCACCGAGGCCTGGAGCTGAACCTGCTCGGTGCGGATCTTGTTCACTTGGGGCACCAGCCGAGGGGCCAGCTCGATGCAGTCATCGAATAGCCCGAGGTCGCAGTCCGAGCAGAACCCGGTAAGCGCCCGGCTGAGTTCTCCGAGTTGGTCCTCTAGGCGCTGCACCCACCCGTCGAGATTGTCGGCGGGCATGCCCTCGGACAAGAGCGCTTGCAGGCCAACTCCGGCCCGGTTCAACTCAATGCGCCAGTCTGTGCTTTCCCCCATGGCGATCTCCTCGTCATCATGTGGGAACGACCACGCTGTCGCTCTTGCGTTCAACCGCAGCTTAGGCTCACTCCCCTGGAGCGCGCCAGAGGAATTTGGCGAATTCTGCGGAAACGCTAGGTTGTGCCTAACGGGCGGAGGGGCGCAGGATGTCGCCGGGATGGGCGCCTACGCCGCTCTCGTCAACCTCGCCATCGCGGCGGATGGGGGTGCCGTTCACCAGCACGTGGGTGATGCCCACGGAGGCGTCGGCGGTGAGCCGCTCGGCGTTGGCGGGGAAGTCCCGCACCCGGCGCAACGGCCCCGGGGCCACGGTGTCGGGGTCGAACACCACCACGTCGGCATAGGCCCCCTCCCGCAAATAGCCCCGATCCACCAGATTGAACAGGTCGGCCTGCACCCCCGAGAGCTTCCTCACCGCCTTCTCCATCGGCATGAGCTCGCGGTCGCGCACCCAGTTGCCCAAAAAGTCGGTGGCTTGGGGCGCATCGCAAAGCTGGCCCACGTGGGCGCCGGCGTCGGACAGTCCCAGTGTGCAGCCGTCCTGTTGCAACAGCATGGCCACTCCGTCGGGGTCGTCGTTGGCGATGATGCAGCTGATCCGAGTGGTCAGATCGTCGGCCACCGCGGTGTCGAGCAGAACGTCGAGGGGGCGCACCCCCAGTTCCTCGGCCACGTCGGTGAGCCGCCGTCCGATCAGCTCGGGCCGAGAACCCGTCTCGGCGATCTGGAATGTCTCCCACCGGGGCCGCATGGCCTTTTGGTGCTTGAACGCCTCGTCGGTCCGGTTGCGCCAATCCTCATCGTCGTAGGCCTTGAGCCGGGCGTCGTGGTCCTCGCTCATCAACGCGGCGAACTCGGGGTTCACGTTGAGGGTGAACGGATCGGACATCACCATCTGGAAAGTGAGCGGGCGAGGAGTGACCTGGGGCCACACCTGAATTCCCTTTTCCCACGCCTCCCGGTTCTTGGCCGCGCTCTTCTCATGGTTCCCGTTGGGGAAGGTCAGAAGGGCGCCGTAGGTGAACGGCACGCCCACCTGAGGCTGCAACGCGTACATGTCGTCGATGCCAATCTGCTCGCCGGGGGCAATCGACACCACTCCCCGGCGCTTTTGGCCCAGCACGCCGATGAGCGCTTCGAACTCGTCCCGTGTGGCGAATCGACTGGGGATGGGCAGTCCATCGGCCCCGCGGTGGGTCATGGCAAAGCTGGTGGCCAGCCCGGCCGCTCCGGCGTCGATGGCCTCAGCCACAACCTCCACCATGCGGGCCACTTCCTCATCGGTTGACGCCCGCTCGTAGGCCTCGTCGCCCACCACAAACAGCCGTAAAGCGGTGTGGCCGATGTAAGCCCCGAAGTTGAGGGCAATGCCCCGGCGAGAGATGGAGTCCAGATACTCAGGGAACGTCTCAAAGTCCCAGGGGATGCCCTCGGCCAGGCTGTCCACGTTCATGTCCTCGACGTTCTCGAGGGTGCGGGCGATGAGATCCTGATGGCGGGACCGGGTGGGGGCGATGGAGAAGCCGCAGTTGCCGGCGATCACCGAGGTCACCCCGTGGTAGCACGAGGGGCTGAGCGCCGGATCCCAGAACACCTGGGCGTCGTAATGGGTGTGGATGTCGATGAAGCCGGGGGCCACCACCTGGCCGCTGGCATCCAACACCACCTTCCCCGACAGCCCCGAACCGATCTCGCTGATGCGGTCCCCGGTGATGGCTACATCGGCCTCCCGTCCAGGCTCTCCTGAGCCGTCCACCACAGTTCCCCCGCGAATTACAACGTCTGCGCTCATGCGCCTCAGTCTCCCACGCGGATTTCGAATTTGCCCGTTCGAGCACCGGAGAGCACCACCGAGCCCACATCGATTACCCGGGGCCCACCACGCACGACCCGCAGCGAAGCGGTCTGGTCGGAGTGCAGGCGGCGGCTGCGCTCTCCGTCGAAGGCCAGCAGACATGGCCCGGCCACATCCACGGAGACGTCGAGTTCCAGATACCGGCTTCGGGCCAAGCCAACCGACGCGAACCACCCCGGTGCCAGCGCCCCCCGCACCAGCCGAGCCGGATTCTGGCTCGGGGGCATGAACTCCAGCACCACTCCCTGCTCCTCGTCAGGGGTGCAGGGCAACACCGTGCCTGCCAAGCCGCTGAAGCCGATGGCAGCTGGGTCAGCGCGGGTCAGTACGCCAAGCATCATGGTTTCCGGGTCGAACAGTTCCAGAGAACCCACATAGGGGTCATCCACCGCGATGGCATCGACGAGGGCCATGTCGTTTTCAGTGCCAGAGTCGCTACCTTTCACCTCCACCGCCACCACCTTGGCCCGAGACGAGTGGGCGTCGAGGTCCACAGCACCAGTGGCGATGAGTCCCGCGGCCATACCGGCCACGGTGGGTTCAATGTGGACGGGAAAGGCGTTGTTGGTACCGGTGGACACCGGAATCAGCGGGGCGTCGGGCCATCCCAGAACCAGCGCCCGGTTGGTACCGTCGCCGCCCAAGCTGACCACCGAGCCGCACCCCGCGTCTCGCATGGCCTGAGCCGCATTCACCGAATCACGTTCGTTGTGGTGCAGGGGCAGGTCGAGAAACTGAACTTTCAGAGGCAGTTGGAGGTTCTCGGTAGCTCGACGGGCGATGGAGAACGGATCCCGGGTCAGCACCACCTGCTCGGCACCTGTTTCCACCGCACCGTGTATGAGGCGGCGCAGAATGCTCACTTTGTCCTCGATGGTGGACGAACCCGCACTGGTGAGGAGACGCCGCACATCGCTGCCCGATCGGGGGTTTACCAGGATGCCGAAAGTGGACACTCCTCCATGTTGTCAGCACCCGTCCAGTGGGTGGTCATCCACAGTCCTTCGCAGTTCTCAGTACACCACGGTGATCCCTCTTTTTTAGGTTTGGGAGCGCGTTGCGTATTGTTGAGGGCCACTGGTTCAGAGGAGGTGTCGCCATGCGCCGGGCCCAATTGTTGTTGATGGTGCTGATGTTGGCTGTGTTGGGCGCGGCCTGCGGCGGCGGAGGGGGAACGACTTCGGAGGATCGCCCGCTCGGCGCGGACTCCGACGAGTTGGCCCCTCCCACCGCTCAGGTCGTCGTTCCGGCCCCCCCCCCCCCCCACCCCCACCACAACCCCAGAGGGCATGAAATAAGTGGGTTGGGAGGGGGGCACGCGGGGGCC
>JAPPKI010000296.1 GCA_028820035.1 bacterium
GGACCGCGCCGGCGGCGACACCATGATCGCCTTCGGCTGGATCATGGCCGAAGACCTGCTCAAGTACACCTGAGCAACCTGGCGCCGGTTCGGCTGCCCGTGGCCATGAGCGACACTTCGCCCCTTCGGCGGCCGATGTGCCGCAACTTTCTCTCCGATCCACTTCCCGACGGCCTGCTGCTCGAACTGCTCGACCAGGCTCGCCGAGCACCGTCAGCGGGAAACACCCAGGCCGTGGAGTTCTGCGTGGTCACCGAGCCCGAGCGCTACTGGCAGATCACCCTCACCCCGGAGCGACGAGCCGAGTTTCCCTGGCCCGGCCTGCTGGTTGCCCCTGCGCTGGTGGTGGTGCTCACCGAGCCCGAACGCTACGTGAAACGCTATTCCGAGCCCGACAAGGCCTCCACCGGCCTCGGCGACGGCCTCGAGGCCTGGCCGGTTCCCTACTGGTGGGTGGACGCGGGCATGGCGGTCCACCATCTGCTGGTGGCCGCTACGGCCGCGGGCTTGGGCTCCTGTTTCTTCGGAGTCTTCGAACACGAAGCCGCCGTGATCGAGGGCCTCGATATCCCCGAAGATCGTCGCATCGTGGGAACCGTGGCCCTGGGATACCCCGATGAAGATCGACCGAGTTCCTCCTCCTCCCGCCCCCGTAGGCCATTGGACGAGATAATCCACTACGGTTCCCCGCCATGAACATGCCTGATCCCGTCGACCGCCTGGCCATCGAGGACACCATCGTCCGCTACACCATTGCCATTGACGAGAAGGACTGGGACCTGCTCGACACGGTCTTCACCCCCGACGCCCATCTGGACTACTCCTCGTCGGCCCCCGGAGTGGACGACGCCAATGGCGACTATCCCACCGTCAAGGGCTGGCTCCAGATGGCCCTTTCCATATTCCCCATGACCCAGCACATGGTGGGAAAGACCTATATCCGAAGCTGGGACGGCGACACCGCCCAATGCACGACGCTCTTCCACAATCCCATGGGCATGCCAGTGGACGCCGACGGCAAGTTCGATCCCAACGGGTCGGGGCTGCACCTGTTCTACGTGGGCGGGTGGTACCACGACACCGTCTCCCGGACCCCCGACGGATTCCGAATCGTCAAGAAGGTGGAAATCGGTGGGTACATGGACGGCGGCTTCCCCGAGGGATTCGACATCCCCGGATAGCCGACAATCGGCCCACGCGCCCGGCGCAGTTGGGCCGCTGCATCGGGCGCTGAGGTAGTCTGCCCAGCGTGCAAATCCCACTCGTGGACTACCTCGTCTTGGGCGATGAGCCCCACCTGCAAGCCAACGAATGCGCCAATTGCGGTGCCCGATTCTTCGGCCGGCGCAACGCCTGCGCCAATTGCGGCCACCGAGAGTTCAACGAGGTTCGAGTGAGCGACACCGGCACGCTGCGCACCTTCAGCATCGTCTACCGGGCCGCCCCCACCATTCCCACGCCCTATGTCTCGGCCATCGTGCTCACCGACGACGGCACCTCGGTTCGCTCCAACCTCATCAACATCGAGCCCGATCCCACCAAGATCTCGCTCGGCATGAAGGTCAAGCTCGACACCTATGTCGTGGGCACCGACGACGACGGCCAAGAGGCCGTCGCCTTCGGCTACGCCCCGGCATGACAACCAATCAATAGGAGGCCGACAATGGCACAAGACATCTGGGTTCTGGGAACGCACATGACGGCGTTCGGCCGCTACCCCGACCAGGATGCGGTGGACTTGGCCGCAGCGGCTGCTCTGGGCGCGCTCGACGACGGCGGGGTGACCATCTCCGAGATGGACCTGCTGGCCTGCGGGACCCTGTTCCAGGCCAACGCTGGCATGGGCCAGCAAGTGCAAAAGCAGATCGGCCAAACCGGCATCCCGGTGTACAACGTGTCCAACGCCTGTGCCACCGGGGCCACCGCCCTGCGCACCGTGATCATGGCCATCCGAGCCGAAGAGGCCGATATGGGCCTGGCCATCGGCGTGGAGCAGATGGGCAAGATGGGCCTTCTGGCCGGTGGCGCCCGCAAAGAGAAGAACGTGTATGAGCCGTCGGGCCGCTTCGGGGCGGTGATGCCCATCGACGGCATCCTGGGCACCGACACCATGCCCGGCGTGTTCGCCCAAGCGGGCATGGAGTACGCCAACGACAACGACGGGGTGGGCTTCGAGCAGTTCGCCAAAGTGGCCCAGAAGAACCACGCCCACTCCACGCTCAACCCTCTGGCCCAATACCAGAAGGAGTTCAGCCTGGAAGAGGTGATGGGCTCGCCCATGCAGAGTTACCCCAACACGCTGCTGATGTGCTGCCCCACCGGCGACGGGGCCGCCGCCTGCGTGCTGGTGGGCGAGGAGCGCTTTGCCACCCTCAGCCGC
Organism: bacterium; assembly: GCA_028820035.1. Classification (GTDB taxonomy): domain Bacteria; phylum Actinomycetota; class Acidimicrobiia; order Acidimicrobiales; family Bin134; genus Poriferisocius. The sequence goes on from JAPPKI010000296.1 coordinate 2,381, forward strand.
GAGCAGCAGGCCCGGGCGGTGAAGATCTCCGCCTCGGTGCTCACCACCGACCCCTACGTGGAATCCGGCGCCATGCAGCCCGACGTGAACACCCTCACCCGCAACGCCGCACAAACCGCCTACGAGCAGGCCGGAGTGGGCCCAGAAGACCTCAGCCTGGTGGAGCTGCACGACTGCTTCGCCACCGCCGAGCTCATCCACTACGACAACCTGGGGCTGTGCGAGCCGGGCGGCGCCGGCGACTTCATCGACCGAGGCGCCCCGTGGCGCGACGGCGACACCCCGGTGAACGTGTCCGGCGGCCTCATCTCCAAGGGACATCCCATCGGCGCCACCGGCGTGGCCAACGTGTACGAGGTGACCACCCACCTGCGGGGCGAAGCTGGCGACCGCCAGATCGAAGGCGCCAACGTGGGCCTGGCCCACGTGATCGGCCTCGGCTCCAGCTGCGGCGTCCACATCCTGGAGAAGAGCGGGATCAGCTGAACGGGCTGGCCTCAAACCCCGAGAGGAGACCGCGATCATGAGCAGCACTTGTCGGGGAGTTGTCTTCAACGGCGACGGCACCTTCCAACTGAGGGACGACTTCCCGGTGCCCGAGCCGCCGGCTGGTGGCGGGGTGCTCAAGGTGGAGGCCGTGGGCATGTGCGGCAGCGACGTGGCCCAGCTCCACGGCCACCAGCACGTCCCCGGAGAGAAATCACCGCTGGTTCCCGGCCATGAGATCGTGGGCCGGGTCCATGCGTTGGCCGACGACGCCAACCTGGGCGTGGCAGTAGGCGACCGGGTGGCGGTGGACCTGGTTGTGCGGGCCCCGGTTACGGAGAACAACCCGTTCGGCTTAGGCGAAGTGTACGGCTACACGATGGGCCTCGAAGACGGCCACGGGCTGTGGGGCGGCTACGGGGAATACATGGGCGTGTTGCCCAACACCCATCTGGTGAAGCTGACCGACGACATTGACGCCGCCGAGCTGACCCTGTTCGAGCCTCTGGCCAACGTGTGCAACTGGTTCAGTCGGATGCCCGTGGGCGAGGGCGAGACCGTGGTTGTGCAGGGGCCGGGCCACATGGGGCTGGTGTACGCCGCGGAGGCCAAGCGCCGGGGCGCGGAGACGGTGATCGTCACCGGCACCGATGCCGATGCCCTGCGCCTGGAAGTGGCCCGCGAGGTGGGCGCCGATGTGACTGTCGACGTCACCGCTACCGACCTGGTGGCGTTTGTGGCCGAGATCACCGGTGGGGCTATGGCCGACATGGCCGTAGATCTGGCCGATGCCACCGCCACCGTGCCCCTGTGCCTGAGCCTGGTTCGCCAAGGGGGCAAGGTGCAGCTGGCCGGATTGAAGAACTTGGCGCCAGTGGAGATGATCACCGACCTGATCGTGCTCAAGGGACTGACGGTCCAAGGCGGCAGCGGTTCCACTCCGAGCTCCATGCGAGAAGCGGTGGAGATATTGAATAGCGGGGAGTTTCCCACCGGTCCGCTGCTGGGCGAGGTGTTCAGCCTCGACCAGATCGACGAGGCCATGGCCCTGCTCCAGCGCACCGCCGATCACGACGCCGTGCGAGTCGGCCTCCGGCACGGCTAGCAGTACTGGACCAGTGAGCGTCGAGATCGAGTGGTTGACGGCGGCATTGAGGCGATGAGCGTAGAGATCGACCACTCCGGCAAGGTGGCGCTGGTCACCGGGTCGGGAGCGGGCATAGGCCGCGAGATCGCCCGGTGGATGGGTCGCGCTGGCGCCGCGGTGGCCGTGAACGACATCCGTTCCGCCAATGCCGAGGAAACCGTGACCCTCATTGCCGAAGAGGGGGGCACGGCCGCCGCGTTCCCCGCTGATCTGCGCGACGACGCCGCTATAGATCAGCTGGTGGCAGATGTCGTGGCTTGGGGCGGGAGCCTGGACATTGCCGTCAACAACGTCGGCATGATGGCGGGTCGATCCCCAACTCGGTTTGTGGACATGGACGGAGAGTTCTGGCGGGATCTTGTAGACCAGAATCTGGTGCTGACCGCGTTGTGCGGCCGGGCTCAGGCTCTAGTCATGATGGAGCAGGGCGGCGGGGTGATCATCAACGTGAGTTCGGGTGAGACCACCCGACCCTCGCCCATGATGTCGAGCTACGCCGCCGCTAAAGCAGCCATCAACCACCTCACATGGTCGATGGCGGTGGAGCTCGGCCCCCACAACATCCGAGTCAACGCCATCGCCCCCGGCACCACCCCCACTGAATTGATAAGGGAAGCATTTTCTCCCGAACACTACGAAGCCATCGTGGCCGCCACCCCTCTGCGCCGGGAGACCCTGCCCGAAGAACTGGGCCGCCTATCTGTATACCTGGCCTCCGACCTGGCCCGCTGCACCACCGGCCAGCTCATCCTGGCCGACGCCGGGGCCTTCCTGTCCCGCACCCGGCCACCCAACCTCGGCCAAGACGTCAATTAGGAGCAAGAAGGATGGATCAAGCCCTATTGGACGAGGCCGTCGGCGAACTGAGGGCCCTGGTAGCCCTCGACGGCGGCGATGTCGAGGTGTTATCAGCCACCGGCAGCACCGTCGCCCTCCGCCTAATCCTCGAAGGCGCCGAATGCCGCGAGTGCGTCATGCCCAAAGAGTTCCTAGAGCAAATCGCCCTCGACATGGTCACCACCCGCCTAGGGGAAGTGAGCGCCGTCACCATCGACGATCCCCGCGAAATAGACTAGACGTTCCTGCGAGCGATGCCGCAGTTGTCAGCGCTTGTCCGGCGGTGCGACGGATCCTGTCCCGGCCCAGCCCACCGTCCTCGCAGAGCTGCGG